>CAMFJO010000137.1 GCA_945956945.1 uncultured Legionellales bacterium
AAAAGGGGCCGATCATGGCATAAATCGGGTATATTTGCGAAAGCTATAGGCTGTTCCTTCTCTGATAACGCAGAACTGGATTAAAATCCTCATCTTCAGAATCGCTTTCATCCTCACAATCGCTCTCGTCCTCAGAGTCCTTGGCACATAGGGAATCAGCAGGACTATTCTCTATTTTAAAAAAATGAGTACGCAATCCCACAGAATGGCTATTTTTCTGAAGAGATCTCGCCTCTTCTAATAATTCCACTACGGCTATATGGCCATAAATTCGGGCTATATCCAACGGAGTTTTCCCATCCTCATTAGGCTGATCTACTTTAGCGCCATGTTTTAATAGCGTTTTCACAACCTCTACATGCCCGCGCGCCGCCGCAGCGAATAAGGGAGATTCTCCTTTTTTATTTCTCTGATTAATCTCCGCGGAGTACTGCAACAAAAAATCCACCAATGATGCATTGCCATACCAGGCCGCTGCTAACAAAGGGGTCCCGCCATCTTTATTGGCCAGATTGGGATTGGCGCCATTTATCACTAATAAAAAAACCGCTTTTATAAATTTGTCGCATGTAGAAATATCAGCACCATGATAGGCCATCATTTGCCCTGCGTGGCTAACAGCAATGTATAAAGGACTGTCACCTCTCTCATCAACAGCATCGATAGGGGCGCCATATTCTAGCAGCATTTCCATAATCTCTATGTGCCCGTAAATGGCAGCAAGGTGTAATGGGGTTTGGCCGTGGCGATTAGGTTTCTGTTCGGCCTCATAATCTAACAATAGTTGTATAATCGCTGTATTTCTTCTCTGAACTGCCAGGTGCAACATGGTGTTGCCATGTTTTCTTCCGACAGCAAGCGCCCTGTTTTCCTCCAATAATGCTTGTAGCTGTTCCACATTTTCATTTTGAATACAGTGTATCAATGCTTTTAACATATAACCTCTTATTAAAACGGGGCTTTAAAACGGATCTTCTAACTCTTCGGTGAGCGCCTCTTGCGCATCGAACGCAGATAATAGATCTTTCTCCAGCTCCTTAAACTGCCATAAATTCTTATCCATGAGCTGGCTAGGTTTAACATTTCCGATCGCATGCAAAGCATTGCTAGGTATCTTTGGATTTTCAGCGGCCAAAGTCTTCATTAAAGCAGCTATTTTTTTACGGGTGAGCTTTTCTTGTGAGCCGCATAAAGTACAAGGAATAATCGGAAAGTTTTGTTCAGATGCATAGCTGATAATATCTTTTTCCTGACAATAGACCATGGGTCTAATCAAGATATGCCTTTTGTCATCCGTCAACAATTTGGGCGGCATGGAACGAATCTCACCATTATACAAAATAGACATCAACAAGGTATTGACCAGATCGTCCCTATGATGACCCAAGGCGATTTTAGTGAAGCCATTTTCCTTGGCATAGTTATAAATAATACCGCGCCTTAACCGAGAACATAAGGAGCAATAGGTTTTACCTTCCGGAATTTTTTCTTTGACAATAGAATAAGTATCTTTACGCAACACTTCATAAGCAATGTGCCGCTCTTTCATCCATGCTTGCAAAGCACTATCATCCCAACCCGGTTGGGCTTGATCTAGAGTAAAAGAAAATAATTCAAAGCGATTATTGGAGTTAATACGCAATTGCTCTAATAAGCATAACAAGGTAAAGGAATCCTTACCACCGGATAGACACACCATAACCCTATCACCTTTTTGGATCATGTTGTAATCACTAATGGCTTTGCCCGTATAATGCAATAATTTCTTTTCTATTTTACTGTGGGTGAACATGCTGTTTTATAGTCTCTTTCAATTTTTCTACATCTATTTCATCTAGGCTCAACCCCAAGCGTGTCCGTCGCCATAATAGATCTTCCACTGTTTTAACCCATTCTTCTTTCAACAGGTATTCCACTTCGGCCTGATATAAACCAGCACCAAAATAAGTTCCTAAAGCATCGAGTGTTTTCGTACCTTTAAGCCAAGATAAGCATAGTGTACCATAAGAACGCAGATAACGCGCTAGTATCGGCGTGGGTATAAAAGAATAGGTTTGCATAAAAACAGCTTCGTCCAAAGGTTCTCCGCCAGGCAATACGAAGAACGCATCACTATGCTGAGGCCAAGAAGCACTATTTTTTTGTAATAAAATCAATGCCTCTTCCGCCAAACGCCGGTGTGTGGTTAATTTTCCACCTAATACGCTTAATAGCAGATGCCCTTTTGTCCCCTGTTGTAATTGTAAATGATAGTCTCGCGATAATTGGTGGGCATTGTGCAAACCATCATCTACCAAAGGCCTAACACCGGCAAAACGGGCAACTATGTCCTTTTCTTGAAGGGGATTTTGCAAATACACATTAACTGATTGTAATAAATACGCTATTTCTGTTTGTTCTACTGTAATATTCTCCAGTGAGCCGCCATATTCTAGCTCTGTGGTTCCCAATAAACTATAACCAGGCTCATAAGGTGTTAAAAAAATGATGCGGCCATCCGCGCATTCCAATAAATAGGATTTATTATCCGGTAATTCTTTTTTCAATACCAAGTGGCTGCCTTTCACCAGATTCATTTTAGGAATATCTAAAGAAGGAAAATACTGTTGGTGAAACCGTGTAACCCAGGGGCCTGTGGCATTAACCAGCATAGTAGCCTGATAAGTCCTATCCGCAAGCATGACTTGCCAACCAGTGTCTTCTTCTGTCAAAGCGATAATGGATTGATAATTTAAAACCACAGCCTGGTGCTGTTTGGCCAATAATGCCCACTCCATCACCAAACGGCTATCGTGTGTGACCGCGTCACTGTAAACCAGGCCTTGTTGAATATCCTTTCTTAAAAATGAATGATACGGCGCCGTGCTTAAACCTAGCTTGTGTGCTTTAGGCAAAGGATTATGACCGCTTAAATGATCGTACACAAACAAACCGAGGCGCGTTAACCAATGCGGGGTTGTCTGCTTATAATCAGGAATAATAAATTCCATCGGCTTAATTAAGTGCGGGGCCATTTTCATTAATACTGTACGCTCTTTCAAAGCCTTTCTTACTAAAGAAAAATCACATTGTTGCAAATAGCGTAAGCCGCCATGGATCAATTGTGTGCTTTTACTGGAAGTGCCGGAGGCTATGTCATTTTGTTCAATTAAAACGACTTTTAAACCTTTGCAGGCTGCCTGCCCTGCTATGGCCATACCATTGATACCGCCGCCGATGACGATCATATCTACTGTTTGTATGCTATTGATCATAACAAGCCTTAATCTAAGAGTTTGGGATCGTCCGAGAAAAATCCATCAACGCCCATAGCCCATAAAGTCTGAGCATGGGCTACATCGTTCACGGTATAAGCTAAAACAATATAACCACTTAGCTTTAATGCCGAAAGGTGTTTGGGATTTAATAATTTTTCATGACAATGAATGCTGACTGCATTCAAGCTTTTTGCCGTTTCCTGCCAATGCGTATGCCAAGAGGACATGAGATACCCCAGTTTGACTTTGGGTGCATTCTCGCGATACCAATGCAATGCAGCCTCTTCAAAACTGGAAACAAGAATAGGAATGCGATCGATATAAGGTGCTATTACCTGCCAACTCTGCTTAGCAGTTGCTATGGCATACTCTGGCATAGCCGGTTTGATTTCGATGTTAACGCCCCGATCGTACTTTACTGCTAACTCTAATAGTTCTTGCAACCTAGGAATAAGTGTGTGTTTATAATTTTTTGAGAAATATCGCCCTACATTATAATCTTTTAATACGTCATAATTTAATGTATCAATCCGGACTCGCTTTCTAGCAGTACGCCACAAACTTCTATCGTGTAATATAACCGGTATCCCATCAGCTGTTAAGACCACATCGCATTCCACCCAATCAACACCCATTTCATAAGCTAAGCTAAATGCTTCCAAAGTGTTCTCAGGCGCCAACAGATTGGCCCCGCGGTGCGCGATAATAATGGGTTTGGTAATATCGAAGAACTCTTTCATTTCGAATCTTTCACTGTCGTATAAACTTCGGATAAAGCAAAGGCAACTGCAGCTTCACGGATAGCCTGCCTATCACCAGAAAAATGTTGCACATAAGTTTTAAGCTGCTCGTCATAAGCAACAGCAAACCACACTGTGCCTACTGGTTTATCGATACTACCGCCACTCGGTCCAGCAATACCGCTAACCGCC
>CAMFJO010000138.1 GCA_945956945.1 uncultured Legionellales bacterium
GCCTTAGGGAATGTGTTGCAAGGCATACCCTTTTACTTTGACGATAATTTAAGGATGTTTTACACCGGAACCTTATGGGGCTTGTTGAATCCTTTTGCTTTATTGTGTGGTCTGGTCAGCGTGTGCATGTTGATGATGCATGGTGCTTCTTATCTTGCGACCAAAACCGAAAATGAAGTGCGACAACGGGCGATTCGATATGGCCGTATGGCTTCTATCCTGATGTTATTATTATTCATCGCCGCGGGGTGTTGGATCTATAAGGGTATTGTCGGTTATGAGGTAACGAGCATTGTCGATCACGCTGGACCCTCTAATCCTTTGCATAAAACCATCAGCACTGCCGTCGGTGCCTGGCAGGGAAATTATCGGGTAGAACCCTTATTGTGGATAGCGCCATTGTTAGTCGCTGTCGCTGTGTTGGGACAATTGCTGTTTCTAGGACGCGGTCAGAGTAAATGGGGCTTTGTATTCAGTAGTCTCGCCATTACCGGCGTGATTGCCACTTTTGGCCTATCTTTATTCCCCTTCTTGCTGCCTTCATCTTCAAATCCGAGTATGAGTTTGTTGGTATGGGATGCCTCTTCCAGTTTGTTAACTTTGCGCATCATGCTGGTGGCGACGATCATTTTTATGCCAATCATCTTGTTGTATACCGCTTGGGTCTATAGAGTGATGCGGGGTCGTGTCACGGCACAATCTATAGAAGGCGATTCACAGAACAAATATTAAGGGGAATAAATCATGTGGTATTTTGCTTGGATCCTGGGAACCGCCTTTGCCTGCTCTTTCGCCATTTTGCACGGCTTGTGGTATGAGTTGCATCATGGGGGAGATGAGGGGTAGAGTGTGAATATAGGATATGGGCATCTATATTTTTAAACGACTTAAACAAGCGTTGCTTTGTGTAATAGAAATTTGTTTTATGACGTAATGGAGAGCAACGTTCATTGTTCTCTAGGTTTTAAAAGAGTTATAAAATAATAATGTTCAAAGGTTCTTTCTTCTTGGCTATTTATTCCGATATCTTTTCTAAGTGCGTCAAGCAGATCTGATATTAGATTTGCAGCATTACGTGCACTGAGAAAAGAGTGCGGTTCTATTGGGTGAGATGAACTTAATATCTTAGGTGGATTACCTTTTGCTACAGAGAGGAGCGTTTTTGTTTGAGGTTGTTCAGAGACAAATTCATCTGCGCCACTAATTGGATCGAATAAAACATATTTTTTAAGTTCTTTATTATTTTCTTTACATGTATCGAAATTATTTTTGCTACATTCAATTTTTGAAAATGAACCAACCCCATGGTGATCTTTAATAACTATATATGTTATATAGTTATTCAACTTATTTCCTATTTCATGCGGGCATAAAATTCTTAACTTGTTGGATATTTTTGCAAGATCATGAAATATATCGCTATTAGGGTTTATTTCTTGATAAGAAACAATCTCTACAAATGCCGGCTTTTGCGCCAATCTTAAAGAAAATCAAGGAAGCGGCACATAACAATTTCTAAAAACTAGTAAGGCTTTTAATTTCAATATAACTTGTTGATTTTTATGTAAAACATAGTATAACACGCAAACTTTTAGTGATATAAATGTAATTAAAACTTTGTAAACTTAGTTATATATATGTAGGTGAAATTTGAATTAAACTGCCTGTAATAAAACAGCCAAAGCACCCCGCTGGAGGACCGTTGAGTATATAACCCAATGTTATATATAAATTTTTAAACCACCGCACCCAATCTCTCAGACATTGAAATTTTATTCATAATATACTATGATATGAGTTTGACAACATATGATTTTAAGGTCATACTTAATATGAATAATTGGATTGTTAAGTTTCATGATGATTTTGATATAGAATTTAATGCCTTTGAAGAAGAGGTGCAGGATGAATTATTGGCTCATGCTAAATTATTAGAGCATTTTGGTCCGAGTTTAGGGCGCCCGCATGTAGATACGTTGAAGGGCTCTCGATATAGCAATATGAAAGAGCTTCGTTTTCAAACGGCTAGCGGGGTATGGCGCGTGGCCTTTGCTTTTGATCCAGATCGTCAAGCCATTTTATTGGTGGCTGCGAATAAAGCTGGCATAAGCCAAAAGCGATTTTATAAAGAATTAATAAGAAAAGGAGATAATAGGTTTGAACAATATTTAAATTTTCGGGAGAACTAATAGAGATGAAATCCTTACACAATAAAATAAATCAGCTTTCTGAAAAAAGAAAGCGCAAAGTCTTGGATAAAGCAGATGTGTTAATTCAAGAGGAACTCAATTTGAGAGAAGTACGGCAGTTGCGTAAAACAACCCAGGAGCAATTAGCCGTTCTTTTACGAAAACGGCAAGATGAAATTTCACGGTTAGAAAAAAGAAGAGACTTTTTATTCTCTACATTACAGGAATATATTGAAGCATTAGGGGGACACCTCAAAGTCATTGCGGAATTTGATGATTCTCCACCCATAACGCTTAAGTTGACTTACAAAGAACCTTAGAATCTACTCTTGTTACCTATACGATAACCTGTTAAAAAATAGAGAGAAAATGGCGATTCTAGGTGACATGCATTGCCTCTTTATGCTATATTTATCCGAATGTATTCCCCAGGTATGCATATCAGATACATTTATAATTAAAAGCTAAGAGGTAAATAAAAATGATAGAAAAACTCCCCGAGCTCAACTTTAGTGGCGATGGTTTATTACTCCATTCAAGTGATTTGGAGGATTTACTAGGACCAGATGAGCCAGCTACTCAAGCGAATTCAGAACATCCTATTATTCCAGATCGTCATGAGAATCAGCAAGAGCAAAGTATTGAGATAACTGAAGTCGAACAGGTTGCGCCGCTTAGCTTACATCAGGCTTATCTGGGAGAATTGACTAAAGCTTTAAACGAGTTAAAAAAGGATAAAGAGCATTTTGACATTAATTCACAAGATCATGAGGGCGACACTGCATTAACTATATGTGCCATATTGTTGTGCAGGCATTTCAAGGCAGAAGGGTTTAACTTTGGTCAGGAAAGAAGTGATGGGGTTAAGCTGCTTATTAATATTATCCGTGAATTATTAAAAAGAAAAGCGGATGTGAATGTTGTAAACCATCAAGGAGACACTTTCTTTGAGCTATTGATTCGCTCTTGCTATGTTTCTATTCAGCACCCGCACGTCAATATAAATGCAGTGATGGAAAGTATTTTAACAAACAGTTTTATTAATGCTCGCGATACTGATATTAGCCCAATATTATATGCTTTAGGAAAAATTTTTAAGAAAGACAAGGACGGGTTAATTAGCAACGATGGTAGAACGCAGGTATTTGAATTGGCCTTTTGCCAAATCGTCAATAGAATAATCGGTGTGGCGAATAGAAGTCCTTGCCAATACAATGAATCCTTTGTTTATAGAAACGAGACTCAAACCCTGAAACAAATCTACACGGAGATTGGGTATGGTGATCGACTGCCCGTGCAAAGATCTCAGGGACAACAAGAGCCAAGTGTGCCAAGCTTATTTTTTCCGCCTGCGGGGATAAAACGCAGAAGAATGGGTAGCGAAATAACGGGGAACCCAAAGAAAGTAAGAGAGGTGAGTCTATCCCCTTAAATAAGGAGCTGGTGAGTCTACAATTGAATAAACGAGCTTTACAAGAACCTGCAACAGTCAATACTTTAAGCCAGCACCCATTTAATAATAGCGATAGTACGGCTAATTTCGGCTTACAAGGCCCCTCTATGCACGTATACAGTTAGATATCGTCTGATGACTGCATTTTCTCACTTCGAGTCAATATCGTGAAAAAATTATGTACGATTTTTCTATTTTAATTTAAACCACACTTAGTTCATATTTCTCTCTGCTATACTGTCGCTGTCAGTAATGGGATATCATTTTATTTTTAAGGAGTAAATCATGCTAAAAAAGGAATCTAGCAATCTGTTTATTTTAAGTCTTACTTGCATATTCTTCACCATCGCTTTGATCTCCGTCTTCTTATACTCAACAGACAAATTAATCGTAGATATGAGCGATATCACTCAATCAGCCTATGCCTCAAAACAAGAAAATTCTACACCAGCCGATCGGAATGTTCACTTTAAGATAGTGGAAAGCCATACCAACATTCAGCATACTCTTAAAAGAGGTGTGGAACATTATGC
>CAMFJO010000139.1 GCA_945956945.1 uncultured Legionellales bacterium
CCTAGGACCAAAGGATTATGAGTCCTCTGCTCTAACCAACTGAGCTATGGGCCCGACGCGATGAAGTGTACGAAAATTGCGGGGGGCTGTCAAATCCCACGGCGATTAACCCCATGTCAACAGACCCTAGCTTAAGGCCATTATTTAAACAGGTCTATACGCATAGCGATTTGGTTTAGGGTAGGCGCCGAGCTCTCGAGTGCCAGGAGTGTCGTAACCTACATGACTGGCGCGAGATGAGCGAAGGCAACACCCTCTAAAACCTAAGCGCGAAGCGTATAAATGACAGCATGAAGGGCAATGCGTTACAATCGATTTTTAATCAATAGAGATAAAAGAACAAGCATGTCCACACCTTTGACGGTATTAAAAACCAGCACGATACCTTTAATTTTACTGGTATTGTTGGGTTTCATTTGGGGATCTGGTTATACTTTGGCCAAATTTGCGGTGACGCACGGCGTGCCGCCCATGGGTTATGCCTTTTGGCAATCTCTGGGGCCGGCCTTATTGGTGACATTATTTGTGGTATTGAGTAAAGAGCGCTTTGCCTGGGACAGGGAGCATATTCGTTATTATGCCGTTACTGGTCTTTTAGGTATTGCCTTACCCAATACCAATATGTATATCGTGGCAGCGCATCTACCCGCAGGCTTATTGGCGATCATTGTCAACACCGTACCGATATTAACTTACCCTCTAGCCTTATTATGGCAATTAGAACGGTTTAAATTCTTACGTTTTATAGGCGTGTTGATAGGATTCGCGGGTATTTTATGCATCGTATTACCCTCGACAGGCGTTGCCATCGTCACCGCAGGACAAGGATGGGCCTGTTTAGCATTGTTGTCTCCCTTGTCTTTTTCGTTGGCCGCATTGTACATTCACAAAAAACGACCGCCACAGACATCGGCGATTAGCCTAACGGCAGGCATGTTGATTTTCTCGACGCTATTACTGATCCCCTTGATGTTATTGAGCCATAGTTTTTATCCTTTAGTACGCTTGCAAGCAGCAGAGTGGGTGATCATTTTGGAAATTGTGTTATCGACGATTGGCTATATTTTGTTTTTTATCTTGATTAGACGCGCTGGTGCTGTGTATTATAGTTTGGTCGGTGGTATTGTTGCGCTGACCGGATTGTTCTGGGGATTTTTAATTTACCATGAAACTTTGAATCACACCGATATTTATGCCACGCTACTGATCTTATCAGCACTAGCCTTATTGTCCTTGCCATTCACCACCCAGGAGAAAACAAAATGAAAATGATAAAACTAATAATGACATTGTGGTTGTCCATGATGGTGCTAACAGCGATGGCGGATAATCCACAAGATAAAATCCCCGCCTTAAGTTCTGCTTTATTGCACGATACCCGTAATCCTGTTGGCGGTAACCCGCAAGGCAATGTAACCATGGTTGAATTCTTTGATTACCAATGCTCTCATTGCCGGGAGATGGCTAATACGGTAGAAACTCTGCGTGCCGTGAACCCGAATTTACGGGTCGTTTATAAGGATTGGCCTTTTTCGGGCCCCAACTCTGTTTATGCGGCTAAGGCCGGTTTGGCGGCTGCTATTCAGGGCAAATATGAAGTATTCCACGATGCCTTGATGAAAGCGAGTTTACCCTTGACCAACAACGAAGTCTTGGCTATTGCTAAGTCAGTGGGCATCGATACCGCCCGTTTGCAGCGTGATATGGCTAATCCGGCCTTTGATGGGGTCTTTAAGGCTAACGAGCAACTGGCTAAAGAACTACAATTGGTTGGTACGCCCGCTTTTATTATCGCTAAAACAAATGGCGCAGACAAAAATAGTTCATTTTTAGTTCCAGGTATTTCCTCTCAAGGTGTTTTGCAAGGGATGATCACCCAAGCAAGTGGTTTTTAACCCTGAAATTTTGTACGAATTTTCTTAAAGAAATGCAGAAGAAAAGCGGTTTTTACAAATAAAAAGGCCTAAAAATTATGTATATCTTTGATTTATATGAAAAAATAACCCCGGTCAAGCCCATGTCTTCGTTGAAGAGCTCAAAAAATGTACCTTGTTTTTTTAACAGGCTCTGATACAATGAATTCATGTTCAAGGCAGGACATGCAAGGAAGTCTCTCTAAGGAGAGTGGGCTGTTAAGGATGACGGCTTATGGGGCTGCTGGCTCGTTCAGCGAGGATGCCCTGGAAAGGAGTGTGAGGTGTGCTGATTCAGCGTTACCTCTTTAGCTTTGCAACTGTTTTGAGTCTATTACTCCTAGCAGTTGATTTTTAGGGTTACCTAAAAATCAAAAGTGAAGAGTAGGGACTTATTGTTTACCTTCGCTAATCTCCCTAAGTCCATATTGTTAGGGAGATCCTAACGGCATAATTTTAATGCCAAGCCCCGGTACCTTACTGGGGCTTTTTTTTATCTTTTATAACTTACTCTTCTTGCCAATGATGTTGGCACATTAACCGATATTTCTCATTTTCTCAAACTCTGCTGTATACACTTCAACTGTATTAAGAAAGAAATGCGAAGTTAGGCAGAAGAAGTGGGTGAGATGCCTCAAGGAGCTGGCTGCCTGTGGTGTCAAACCGCGCGCCGTATGGATGCGGCGCACGAGCCTACACGGATGTATTTACGGCGTGTTTGACACTAGGGCAGACAGCCCTTGAGGCAATTGCTTAAAATTTTTTATATTAAACAAGCTCTGTTTGCTTTCTTCTAACCCGCATTCCCACCGCATCGCCAATTTTACTTAAGGACTGCATCATTTCTGCGAAAGTAGCGGTGCTAATGGTTTGTTGTGCATCGGAGATGGATTTATCGGGATCGGTGTGCACTTCTACAATCAAGCCATCGGCTTGCACGGCAATCGCTGCATTCGCCATAGCAGGTACAATCTGTCTTAGACCTACTCCATGACTGGGATCAACAATAATGGGTAAATGGGTTAACTCTCTTAAAATAGGCACTGCGGCTATATCCAGTGTATTTCTGCTGTAGGTTTCAAAAGTTCTAATACCGCGTTCACATAGAATAACCTGAGAATTACCTTCATTTAAGATGTATTCTGCGGCTGCTAGAAATTCTTTGTACGTGGCTGCCAAACCGCGTTTTAAGAGCACGGGCTTTTGTATTTTGCCCACGGCTTTTAACAAACTAAAATTCTGCATGTTGCGGGAACCTATCTGCAAAATATCCACGTAATGGGCGACTAAATCGATATCATCCGTATTCATTACTTCCGAGACGCACAAAAGATCAAACGTATCCGCAGCTTCGCGCATCCAGGCTAAGCCTTGCTCACCCACACCTTGAAAATCATAGGGCGAGGTTCTGGGTTTAAAAGCGCCACCTCTCAAAATAGCAGCGCCTTGTTGACTCACGCTACAAGCGATATCAAAGATTTGCTCTTTAGTTTCTATGGAGCAAGGGCCGGCCATGACGACAAATTCTCCGCCGCCTATTTCTACTTCTTTAATTCGAATGACGGATTTTTTATGCTGTACATTCTGGTTTACCAATTTAAAAGAAGCGTTCGCGGGAGATACCTTTTCTACGAAGGGCAGGGCAGCAAATAAGCTGGCATGATCGGTAGCGGTAATACCATTCAGGATCCGCAAAGTTGTAGCATTGTTCTCTATTTGAACAATGCTATCGTAACCCATTTGGCGCAATTGCTCTTTTAAGGCTTCAATGTCGTGCAAGCGGGCACCTTTGTCCAAAAAAAGTATCATTTAATTTACTCCAGCGGAGATTGGTCTAGGACCGATTCACCAAATGTCAACAGGCCCTAGTTATTTTGGTTTAAGTATAAGGCTGCACGATACCACAAAACCCTATGCTGATTGTAGAGTCTGTTGGTAGCCCATTTACCCTATTTCCGCATTAGATTTTCGTGTGAGTGAATTGGACTGAGAATTTTGCATTTTTCTGCCGTGGCAAATTAGAATTAAAAAACATAATCATAAAATTTTTTAATATTTTCTTAAGAATTTTACTGTAAAATAACTAACTTATAATACTATAAATTACTCTGCTAGAAGTAAGTGCAATAAAATAAGTCTAATAAACAAGAAGGTAACACAACGTATGTCCAAGCGGAAGCTCCCCAAATTATGGGGCAATTTTTGTGCCGATATCAGCGAAGCACAATTTAAACCCTTATTAAACCATATC
>CAMFJO010000140.1 GCA_945956945.1 uncultured Legionellales bacterium
GGAGTACATTGCCCGTCGCGAGAGAATGAATCTTTTTAAGTGCTATGGATTATATTTTATCCACAGGGATCATGTGAAAAAAATTAAAAAATCTGCGACTATGCCGGGTTTCTATCTGTATTTAGATAAAAACGCTAAGGTGTGTGTACTGATTGTCCATCAAAAAGAAAAAAATGAAATGCTTTACTTGAACTTTCTTGAAGGGGTAGATCCCTTATTGCTCGCAAACCTGAGCGATAGTTTGTCGAATATACAGGCCATATTTCCTCAAGACAAGACCTCAGGAGTGAAAAAATTGTCTTTAAAAAGTAATATACGTAATATCATTATCGATCATTGCACAGCGTATTTAAGGCAAAACCCTATTCCTCATAGTAGGATGCATCCTGTGCACGTATTTCAATTTTCTAAGAGCGATAAGATAAAAGCTTTTTTGGAAACTTATTTTTTTGAGGAAAACATTCAGGTTTCATGGGCATTAAATGAGAATTCTGCTGCTGCGGAAGATGCTTATATCATTTTCAGCGATCCCATCCTCTCGGAAGAAGATCAACATGAGATCCAGGCCATTAAACAAAGAAATTTGAATTTGATGCAGGTCACCGTTTGCGAGGAATTCGATATGAGTATTAACCCTATTATCGATGGCATATTGGATATGTATACGCTTCCTGAAGAAGATCCGCTGATCGCTTGTTTTAAAAAAAGCGTTTCTCATAGAGCTAAAAGAATTGCAAAAGAAATGTTTGGCGCTAAAAAAATTATTCTCTCTGATTTTATCAGAATATTGATCATGGCCAATAAGCAGGAGGATGATCCGCTTAAACAGGATTTTTTAGAAAGCATTTCGCTATATTACCAAAAGAAGAGAGACCTTACAGCAACAGAGGATGATTTTGAAAGAGCCGTGAAATCTATAAAAGAGACTTATATCGATAATTGTAGAACTTATGAGGTTAAACCTATTCCTCGACCAAAAACAGTTTCATTTCATCATGAGAGTCAATCTACTAAGGTACTAGGGTTTAAGGAAAGAGAAAAAATCATAGAACTAAAAGATCTGCTTGCTCGGAGAGCCGATAAAATTCGATCTGCATCTGGAGCGACTGAGTTCAAGAAAAGAATTGCTTCAAAGCAACTTGCTAAAATGTATGCTTGTATCGATACTTACCCCGATATTATCGTGGTTTGTTATCATCTCTATCAGGAGAAAATAGATATAGAGAACATTACCGAAGCAGAAAAGGAGGAGGCGCTAGAAAAATTAGTGCGATTGATACAAGCACCTTCTGATCTGGCTCGCTCCAGAAAAAAAGTTATTGTTTTGTCCAATCAGAGCTCTAAAGAAATAAAGACTCAACTCCGCGAAACTGCAGAACCCCATATTCCTGAAGCGGGTAGTGTGCACGTGCCTTCGCTTGTATCCCTAAAAATGCATGAAGCAAGACCGGCTAGCAAGGAGAAAGAACCCGCAAATGCAATTCTGTTTTGGGACGAGGCGCAAGGTGATATTCCACGACAGCCTATTACAGAGCGAGAAGAAACTTTGTCAAACTCCCCGCGTTAACCAAATGTCAACAGACCCTAGTAACATGGGTGAAGACAAGGAGCGGGCTTATTGTTATTGAGAACGGAAGGATCGTTTTCTTTGGATAAAATGGGTGAGTCTGCAAAAAATGACATCATTCTTAACACAGAAGGTTCATTCGGGGGAAGAATATCTTTCATTTCAGTTAAGGAAGAATGGGATAGGTAAAGAAAATCTAGCATTATCTCCAGCGGTAGCCATTGTAATAAATAGATAATAGTTTGAGTTTTCATTTCCCAAACATCGAAAAGATCTTGAATGTGCATATAAAGCATTAATGTCTGGTTTATTTTTTGTTGTTGTTTATGAGTGGCTATATCCAGAGGGGTTTCTTTCTTTTGATTCATGTGATGAGCATTCGCCCCATACCACAGCAAGATCTTTACAATATCGATATGCCCTTGTCGAATAGCGCTGAACAGAGGTGTTTCTCCACTGGAATCAACTGGATCAAGCGGGTTGGTTTCAATGGTTGTATTTGAATTAATTAATACTTTAATGAAATGGTTGAGGACGTCTATATTGCCAGAAAAGGCTGCCCAATGGAGGGGTGTTCTTCTTTGATGATCGAGTTGATGGATATTTGCGCCGCTATCTATTAAAGCAGTGATAGTTTCTATTTCCGCGAAGGCGGCGGCCAAATGAAGCGGACTTTTTCCTTTGTGATCGGGCTGATTAATATCAGCACCATGGGCAACTAAAGTTATTATAATTTTTATTTGATTGTAGTGGACAGCCCAATGGAGGGGCGTTCTTCCTTTAAGATCGGCGTGATGGGGATTTGCGCCGCTTTCTACTAAAATGGTTACCATTTTTATATTGGCGCAATGCACAGCCGAAAAAAGAGGTGTTTCGCCCAGCATATTGATAGCATTAATCGCGGCTTTTTTGTCTATGAGCGCCAAAACGGGTGCTATAGGGCGTTGAGATACGGCTATATGCAATGGCGTATCACCGTACGTAGTGGTGGGTGTATTGATTTCCGCGCCTCTTTCGATTAAAGCAATGATGGTATCTGTTTTACCGTAGTAAGCGGCCAAATGAAGTGGTGTTTCACCCAATTCGTTATCCACGCAATTTACTTCAGCATTTTTCTCAATTAGTGTTATTACTACATTGGTATTGCCGTGTGCCGCAGCGAAATGAAGCGGGTTTTTACCGGTATTATCAGGTTGATTAACCTGCGCACCAATTTCAATTAGGGTTTTTACGGTTTCTGTATTCTTTATTCGGCGTGTGGCCAAATGGAGCGGAGTTTTATCGCTAAGGTCAGGTTGATTAACCGCCGCACCCTTTTTAACTAAGGTGATGATGGTTTCTGTGCGCCCATGGGAAGCAGCCAGATGAAGTGGCGTTTGCTTATTCTCTTTATCCATGCGATGTATATCAGCACCGTTTTCAATCAGAATCAGTGCTATCTCAGTATGACCGTAGAGAGCGGCCAAATGAAGCGGACTTTTCTCTTCAACATTAAGTGGATCGATTTCTGCATCTCTTTCGATTAAGGCGGTTACGGCGTCTACTTCACCAGATGAAACTGCTGAATGTAGTGGGGTGTTATTATATCCATCGAAGCAATTTACATTTGCACCATGGTTTGCTAAGAGAATCATTATTTCTGTGTGGCCCCGATAAGAAGCCAAATGAAGCGGACTTTTCCTTTGATTATCGGGTTGATTAATATTGGCACCTCGCTGAATCAAAGCGATGACTATCTTGGCATTTATTTTTTGTTCAGTAGCGGAATGTAGGGGACTTCTATTTACATTATCGAGTTGATTTACATCGGCCCCTTTCTCCATTAAAGTGATTGCTGTTCCGGTGTGACCGTAGAAAGCTGCTTGATGGAGTGGGCCTTTGCCATCATTATCTGGCTGGTTGATATTGGCACCTTTCTCGATTAATAGTATAACTATATTGGTGCGTCCGTAGAAGACTGCTGAGTGAAGGGGACTTCTCATGCCATTATCTAATGGATCCACATCTGCATCATTGTCCAGCAAGTCTCTTATTATGTCTATATGGCCAAAAAAAGCAGCTGAGTGTAAAGGCGTTCTTCCTTTATGATCCTGATGATTGACGTTCGCCCCTTTCTTAATTAAAGAAATAGCCATATCTCGGTAGCCATGGCAAGCGACCCAATTGAGAGGAGTAAGACCCGATTCATCAATTTGATCTATATTCGCTGCCTGTTCAAGTAAGACTGTTATTTTTTCTATAGTCCATGATGATTTGGGCAAATGGGGATTTGCTGCCATAATACCGCTCCGCTTAAGTTTTTTTAAATTAAGGTAAAAGATCCGGCCTTCACATGAAATTAGAATGTTATTTATGAAAACAAACTAATTTAAGGAATTTGAAAGATGAGTATTATAACTCATAAAATTATATTTATGAACAATTTAAGCAGATAATCAAGAAAAAATTTAGGATATTCTCTGTTTAAAGCCATATTAAGTCAATAATTATCGATGAATATGGATTTACGATTAAATAAACGAGAAATTATAATGATTCAATGAACTTATAAAAAATGATAAACTGAAAATGTTTTATGAGTTCAAATTTCGAGGA
>CAMFJO010000141.1 GCA_945956945.1 uncultured Legionellales bacterium
TTAAATTCCAGAAATGATAAACCTCAGGAAAGAAAATCCACAGCTACCAGTACCAGTGCAAAAAGGTTGGTAGATACTACCCCAACGCGTATCTTTGATACGGCTAACTTATCTCCGTCGCAGGGTTATACCTTGTCTCCTAGTCTGGATTTTACCGGCACACTACCCGGCGAGGCAGGTGCATCGGTTGCTGTTCTGCCTATTAATAATTCCAGTGGTTGGGGCAATATAGGGGTGGGCTCTCCAGGAGAGAACCGTGTAGGCACTGTAGGGCGTGTGGATATCATTTATCCTACCAACCAGACCCAGCCACCAGTAGTTCCCTTATACAACCATAGTAACGGTAACGGTGCCCGTTTAGACAGCGCAGCCTATGGCGCAGGTCAAAATGTGAGAGCTATCGGTGACTTTGACGGTGATGGCGTGGGCGATTATCTCGTAACCGCCCGACATGATGCTGCTGCGTCTATTGATATTGTCTATGGTACAAAAAATGGGACTTATCCAGATGGATTGAACCTCGATAATGCGACGGCTGATCAAGTCTTGCATGTCATGCAAACGGACCCCTTCTCTAAGGATGGTTCTCCTGTTTATCTCGATACTTCTGCCAATACAGTAGGGGATGCGAATCAGGATAAAAAAAGCGATGTTTTGTTTCCTGGCTGTGCCGATCCAAATGATAAGAGGCAAGTGCGCGGTAACGACAATCTTTGTTTGTTGTATGGGACGGAAAAATATAGGCTATATGGTATAGGACAGATAGATCTGTCAACCGTTAATTATGATGGCATACAAGCAACGCTTATTTATCCTACTGAGTTGAATTATAGAGGCACTGATCCTTTAAGTACGGTAGCACCTTTACCCAATATTACCGGCAATGGTCTGGATAGTTTTGCCGTTGGTAATCCTTATGCTTTTAATGGAGACTACGATCCTTCCCAGGCGCCAGAAGGGACAGTTTATATCTTTGAAGGCCAAAAAGGCGGATATCTAGGCGTTATTAAAAATACGCGGAACTATCTGCTCAATGGGGGCGGATTTGTTCTGTATGGCGCTACCCCCGGGGATAGAACGGGGACAGCGATTGCCAGTCAATTTGATCTCAATCAAGATGGTGTTGTGGATATGGGGGTAGGCGTACCTCAGGGTGGATCAAAACCAGGTGAAGCGCGAATGATATGGGGCCCTTTAACGGAAGAGAGATTCCCGGGGCGCGAAATTTCCCTGGGGAATTTAACGGCATCGCAGGGTTCACGCCTGGAAGGGGAGTGTGCGGGTGATAACACAGCCTCTGCTTTAGCACCTTCAGGCAAATTTTATAATAACGATGCGCATGGAGGCTTAGGCATCGGAACCAATGGTGGTGGCAAAGCTTTTGTAGTAGCCAGTAAAGCCAATCCCCCTGCTGACAGGAATTTGGGGTCAATGCCGCCCGAAGAAGCGGTTAAACTTATTAATAGCGAAGGGAGTGCTTCTTTTGGATCCTCGCTTGATTTTGGAAAGGTAAATGGCAATCAGAACGATGATGGGGTGATAGGTGATCCTGGCCTCAACGGAGGGTGGCCAGCTGGACCGGGTGAGGTTAAGGTATTATTCGATGGGATCCAAAGTACAGTGGAAGGGAATTCCCAATGTCCGCCCAAGCCTAAGTCGACAGACCCATCCAATAAGATCCGCTCGCGCCAACAAACACCTGGGGATATTGCTGTCGGCACGAACCCTTATAGTTTGTTTAAAAGAAATAATGATAGCCCTACGGATTCTGTCGCAAATGAAAAAAGAAAAACGCCTAGGATGGGGGCTTGAAGAAGATCGGAAGGAAGAGAATAAGCATCAGAAAGGCTGCTATTATCTTTGAAAGAAAAGAAAATCGCTCTTGCTAGCAACAGGAGCGAAACCCTCTTTAGTTATCCATAAATTGTCGCAACTGTTGCATCGCTTTTTCCAGCCTTTCCATGCTGCTGGTAAATAGGACTATTGATCATGAACACCCGTTTATGCGGAGTGATAGCGGGTTCTAATTGCGCTGCCGTTATAAAGTATTTAAAACCTGGAAAGAGAAGGATTGCGCCCTACAAGAGGGGGGTGTTAAACTTGCGCCTCTTACATGCGAGATCTGCAATAGGTCATTTTTAAATCAACTATAAAGGAAAATATCATGGGTAAAAAATCAGCACAACAAATTTCACGTCAAGCACCAGCGCCTTCTCGTCATAACAGTGAACAATATACTCAGAAAGCCAATCAAGGTGGCATTCATTTTGGGATGAACCCACAATTGACTTTGCAATTGAACCGCCTTTCGACTTCTCAATGGCTTTGTCTTTGTATTGCGGTTGGATTAGTAGCTGCTCCCTTAGTAGAAGGCATGACTTCTACAAGTTCTGGAAATAGAGTCGAAAGACGCCGCAACTTAGCAAGAGATTTAAATACGACGGCCACTCAGCATTCCTTAAGCAACTTGACGGCAAATTGCGACACGGGTTCTACGTGGGTAGCGAATCCGACAACCAATATTCATGGTATACAAGCAGTACAAACCAATTCGAATGGTACCCATGTCATTATGAGTACGACGGATCACGATCGCCGCAGAGACGGAAAAGGTTCCGGAAACACCGTGCAAGTTTATGATGATAAGGCAAACTTGCTCGCCACTTACACCAAAGAACCTACGCAGGAACAACACGATGATCGCCCTGCATTGACGACGACGGTGAGTTGTAATCAGGGCGATGGTGCCGTTTGTACCAGTAATACAGGACAAGAAAGTTCGGTGAAAGAGGAAGAAGCGTTGGGAAATTGCAGTAACAATAGTACGCTCACGGAATTTCCAGCTTCTCCATCTTATGCCAGTACTTACGCCGATATTATTCCCGCGAATGCACCAGGAGGAACACAAGCATTATCAGAAGTGAGTGAACATCGCATTATGTCGGAACAAGGTATTCCAGGCGCCGACAAATTTGATGTGACTTCACCTTTTAGTGCTTTTATGGGGCGTATCGGTATGGAGCAAGATAGCCCGCTAGTAGCTGTTAAAGTGGTTAGCACGGCAAGTAAAGCAGCCATTTGTGCAATGCAAGAAGGGACTGCAAGTACAGAACAATTTAATACCGAAGTTGCTCTGTATGATTTGCCCAACCCTAATTTAGCGCAAGAAGTTCGTATGCCTGAGTCTGCGCGCTTGGTAGTCAGCAATATTCCTAAAGAAGTGAACCAGGGCGTATTGATCAATAGGGTAGATGCACAGACCGGATTGCCGCGTACCGATTTGGCTTTTGCTTACCAAGGCATGCAAGGCGAACAAGGTGTGTTGATTATTAATGACGTAGGGCAAAAAGTAGGGACACTCGATTTTCAGCAATTAGACGCAGCAGGTCAAGTAACGCGGATTTTGATGCAAGGACAAACCGGTTTTGGTGACAGTTACCCCCGTCGATTCGGCAAGTTGGCCACAGATGGATCCTGGGTAGCCATCTCTACGCCGGGTAATACGCAGCAAATTGGTGTATGGAATGTGGATCTGAATAGCGTTAAGGATGGTAGCACGATTACTTTGGGTGTGAAAAACGGGGTGACTGTCGTTGGTTTACAACAAGGGTCCGATCCTTCTGCGACGGGGTGGCAAGATGTAAAGGCTACTCAAGTAAATGGAAAGCCAGCATTACTCGTAGGGCGTTCTGAGTTTGGTTCGGCAGGTTCTGCGGGTGATAGCTTGCATGTGATTCCACAAGAGAATTTGGTGGAACAATCGCGAACAGACAAACTAGTTTATGTTAATATGGATATTGTGAGCAGTGATGTTATTAGCGATCCTGAGCAGAGTTGTAGCGGTTTTGCCGTTAATTACCAGGTAGATGGTGCAGGCCATTTGGTAAGCGGTTGTGAAGGATTACCAACTAACTTTGTGCAGATCGATTTGAATACTCTGGATGGTACTTCGCCACAAGCCGCTCAAAAACCGGGAGCGAATGCAAAGACCACAGGTGATTTTACTCGAAAGTGTGATGAGAGCCCTAATAACCCAGCCCCAGCGCCGGCTCCAGCCCCAGCGTCGGCTCCGGCTCCGGCTCCGGCCCCAGCCCCGGCCTTAGCTCCGGCACCGAGTACAAACCCTCCACCCGCACCAGCACCGAAGCCAGACGACAATCA
>CAMFJO010000142.1 GCA_945956945.1 uncultured Legionellales bacterium
GGTTATGGCTAGGAGCTGTTGATATTTGGTTTGTCAACAGTCCTATAGTCCCATCGCCTTCTGCAAAATCAGGTCCTTAATAAAAGGCAGGCGATCCGTTACATTTAAACCACGCTGACGTAGCCATTTGAGTAAAGGAATATCATTGCCAAATAATTGTTTAAAGCCATCCATCGCCGCTAACATGGTCATATTATCCGCTTTGCGCGCACGTTCATAGCGTCTTAAAGTGCTGTATTTCACGTAGTCGTGTTTGTGGGCATAATCTTCCATTATCAATTGCGCTAATAAGGCGGCATCGGCTAAACCTAAATTTAAACCTTGCCCTGCTAAAGGGTGGATGGTATGCGCGGCATCACCGACCAAAGCCAAACCCGGTTGCACATACTGCTTGACATGACGCATCGTTAAAGGGAAAGTGGCGCGCGGCCCTACCTCTAAAATAGCACCCAATTGGTATTGAAAAGCTTCTGCCAAGGCCACTGCAAAAGCTGCATCGGATAACTGCATTAAAGATTCTATGTGTCCGGGGGCACTGGACCAGACAATAGAACAGACATTACTTTCTTCCAAAGGCAAAAATGCTAAAGGCCCCTGCGGCATAAAGGCTTGTCGTGCTGTTTGATGATGCGGTTTCTCGGTTGTCACCGTACACACCAAAGCATGGTGCTGATAATCACGCGCGTTAATAGCAATGTTGGCTGCTTGTCTTAACCAGGATTGTGCACCATCGGCACCAATAACCAGTGGCGCACTCAGAATTCTATCGCCAGCATGTAAATCGATGATGGCTTTATCTTCATGACGTTGCAACCTTTCCAACTCAACACCCGTTACCACTTCAATTTGCGCTGAGGCCAAAACCCGTTGCCACAATACGTGTAACATTAGCTTGTTTTCGACAATGTAACCCAAGGCATTTTCCCCTACTGAAGACGCATCGAATGCAATGCGGCCACGCCCATCGCCATCCCATACTTCCATCTGTGTAAAGGGGCTAACCCGCAAAGCCACCATTTCCGACCACAATTCTAATTGCCTAAATAATTTCACGGAAGCCGGTGTGATCGCACTTACTCGCACATCATATTGCGCAAGCTTAAAATCGGATACGCAACCCTTTTTATCCACTATCGCTATACGCTTATTACTCTTTGCCAGCAGCAAAGCCAGCGCTAAACCCACGATACCACCACCGACAATAATGACATCATACGGTGTTTTGCTTATACCCATAATGCTTTCTGTCCGCCTCCTAAGCCTAATCGGGCCAATAGCGATTTGGCCCCGGGGATCCATTCTAAGCCTCCTAAAGCCAAAGGTTGCCAATGTGAATACCCTTGCTTTTCGAGAGAAAATCGATTCACTAAAAAATGCGTAAAGTGGGCGATTTGCTTTCTATCCCCGGCTTGTTTATCCGCATATTCCGCTAATATCGCTGTTTCCGCATAATCACGCCCCATTCTTTGTGCGGATTGCAATACTTCTGCCAACACCATGGCCCCACGTAACCCTAAATTAAAGCCTTGCGCAGCGACAGGATGCAAGGTTTGCGCCGCATTACCGATTAATACCACACCTTCTCGATACACCTCATGGGCGTGTAGTCGCCGCAAGGGATAAATAACCGGTTTTCCCATTTTTTGCAAACGCCCTAATCTATAACCCCAGGCTTTTTGCACTATCGATAGTAAAGCCTCTTCTGATCCAGACTGCGCCTCTTGGGCTTGTGGGTGCGTCGTGCTCCAGATAAAAGTGGCCGTGTTATTTCCTGTCGGCAATACAGCCATTAAACCTTGCTGAGTGAAACGCTCATAGGCCCTGTTATTTAAAGATCTATTCAGGGTTAAATGCGCGACCACCGCACTTTGTTCATAATCCCACACTTGTGCTTGAATACCGACGGTGCGCCTCACCCAGGAATCACTGCCATCGGCAGCGACTAATAAACGCGCGCTGATCTTTTTTTGCGATTCACCTGCTGTTAAGGTTAATTGCCATCGATCTTGCACACGTTCACAGTGTGTTAATTGATAGGGCGCATAGTAGGTTAAAGTTTCTTGTGCACGCACATTTTGCGCTAATATTTTTTGCAAATAGTAAATATCGATATTACACCCTAGAGAAGGCAAACCCTGCTCTTCGGCCAATACCCTTGCTACGCCAAAACGCCCCTGCAGGGAAATGTGTATACTGTCGATGGGATGGGCCTTATTTTCTAGGTGCGGCCACACCCCTAATTTTTGTAAGATACGTTCTGAAGTGTAGGATAAACCAATAGCGCGATTGTCATCCGCGTGATCCTGCTTTTGTTCATAATCAATCGCTTCAATAACCGCTATACGCAAAGAAGAATGGCTTAAGGCTAAAGCCAAACTATTGCCGACTAAGCCGCCACCGACTATCACAATATCGTAGTTACTCATAGCTTTTTTCCAGAAAAAACCATATTGGGCGCATCTTGCGTACAGATGGGTGGGCGATTATACAAATCCGAATGACTCATCTTTCATCGCGCCATCAAGGCCTCTATATCCGCTACTGTTTTAACCAGCCCCGCGCTCAAGACTTCGCACCCTTGTTCAGTCACCACGACATCATCTTCAATACGTACGCCGATACCGCGCCATTTGGGATCGACCGTCATATCGTTAGCATCAATGTACAAACCAGGCTCTACGGTTAAGACCATCCCTTTCTCCATATCACGCCATTGGCCCTTAACTTTATAAGCACCTGCATCGTGCACATCCAAACCCAAGAAATGGCCTGAACCATGCATGTAAAACTGTAAGAAAGCTTTTTCCTCTATGAGCGTATCCACATTGCCTTTCAATAAACCCAGATCGACCAATCCTTTGGTGAGAATTTGCAACATCACACGCTGCACCGCATTCCAGGGAGCACCCGGTTTCACCGCAGCAATACCAGCTAATTGTGCCGCCAAAACCAATTCATAAATTTGTTTTTGCGGCACACTAAAATGCCCATTGACCGGAAAAGTACGGGTGATATCAGAGGCATAATTGTCGTATTCGCAACCGGCATCGATCAATAATAAATCGCCATCGCGCAAAACATCCGTGTTGCTTTTATAATGCAAGGTACAGGCATTAGGGCCACTGGCGACAATCGGTGAATAGGCTTGTTTCCTACCGTTATCCAAAGCACAGTGGTAATTAAAATGTGCTTCTACTTGATATTCGTTCAACTCAGGTTTGGCAAATTTCATCACCGCATGGTGTGCCTTGACACTGATTTGCGCCGCAGTGCGCATCAGATCTATTTCATAATCGCTTTTGATGGCGCGCATCTCATCGACCATGGATTGCACGTCGATAAATTCCGTCGGCCAGGAAACACCTTTACGCACCTGTTTTTTTAAATCATTTTGTGCCGCTATGATCCATTGTTCCAAAGTGGTCATTCTTCCCCAAGGCGCATAAACGTGCGTGGCTTGCTGCAAATAATGCGGCAATCTTTGTTGGAATTCGGCGATAGGATAAGCTTCATCCATCCCCAATTCACTGATAGCCCCTTCTAAGCCGAGCATGTATCCATCCCAACGTTCCAGATTGGGATCGCGCGGACGGCTAAATAAAATGCTCTGCCCACCCAAGTCTTTGGATAACAACAATAATACGGCTTCGGGTTCAGCAAAACCGCTTAAATAAAAGAAATTGCTATCCGGTCTGTAAGGGTAAGGATTATCGCCATTGCGTAAGATCTGTGGCGGAGCCATCAGCAATACCAGGCTTTTGGGTTGTAACTGGGCTTGTAATTGTTGGCGTCTGTGTTTAAATTCGGATTTTTTGTTCATTTATTGCTCGCTTTTGATTTAAGAATGGTTCTATTATAACACAATATTATATACTACGTAGAAGATAGCATAATGGTTTAGAAGGAGCAGATATTAATGACCACAGAAAAAACATTTTCTAGAATGACCAAGAAAGAATTGGTTCATGAATTAGAGGCCTGTTCCGGTAGGCATGGTTGGGGATACACAGATCCACGAGTTGCTGCTGCAACCAGCAATATCATTATATCTGAACTGGATCGTCGTTCTAATAGGGCAACTCAAATTTTCACATCCGTTATCAGTGCAATAACTGTCTCTTATAC
>CAMFJO010000143.1 GCA_945956945.1 uncultured Legionellales bacterium
ACGTCTCGTGGGCTCGGAGATGTGTATAAGAGACAGAGCTGTATTGGAGCAAGGGTTAAGCCGTCTTGAAGAAGATTGGCACATGCCAGTGGTTAAGCTGATTTCATGAGTATGTTATATACTAAACCTACTTGGAAATGCGTATTTTTAGTGTTGAGTACGCGGGGTCCTGCCCGGCGACTTCTCCGTCGTGCTCGTGCCTGCGCGCGTCGGAGGCCTCTGTCTCCAGTCACCCCGCTTCACGAACTATGCTTTGTTTTAAGAAATTCATGCTTTAGTTCTCGTATTTCCCTGCGAGTCCATATATGACATGGTCTTTGTTCTTTCAAGATTTTTCATATATCCAGGGTTTTCGTATCTCAAAGTGCTTTCGGTATAGACCAAACACACTTGATTTTAGGGGACAGTGCCCCCATGATTAAGTCAGTTATGGGTTAAAGAAGGATAAATGTATGCCAGTTTATGAGTATTGTTGTCAAAAATGTGGCCATTGCTTTGATGCCTTACAGGGGTTATCGGATGAGCCTTTATCCCAATGTCCACAATGCCAGGAATTAAGCCTGGAAAAAATGATGAGCGCGCCCATGTTTCAATTAAAAGGCACGGGTTGGTATGAAACCGATTTTAAAAAGAAAAAAGTAACGCCAACAGAGAACAAAACTGAACCTGAAGCCAAAAAGAAAGAGAGTAGCAGCGATGAGTAAAATGAAAGCCGGCTTGCGCCGTCATTTCTTAGCGGGATTATTGATTTGGTTGCCTATATTGGCAACGGTTTGGGTCGTGCATTTTATTGTGACCCTTTTGGACCAAGTACTATTATTATTACCCGCGAGCCTAATGCCGCGTGTCTGGTTAGGTTTTAATATTCCCGGTTTTGGGGTCATTATCAGCCTGCTTATTTTATTAGGTACAGGCGTATTGGCCGCCAATTTTTTTGGCCGTGAGCTATTTTCCTTATGGGAACGTTTAGTACACCGAGTTCCTTTGGTCCGAAGCGTCTATAGCAGTGTCAAACAAGTTACCCAATCTTTCCTGGAGCCGGGCGGCAATTCTTTTAAAAAGGTGGTATTGGTTGAATACCCACGGCGCGATATGTGGAGTATTGCCTTTCAAACAGCCGATAATTTTGCACCGGGCAATGCGCAATTACCCGGCGATCACATCATGGTCTTTATTCCGACCACACCGAATCCTACCTCAGGATTTTTGTTGATTGTTCCTGCGGCTGAAGTCAAAGAAATGGCTTTATCCGTAGAAGAGGCCATCAAAATGGTGATTTCTTTGGGCGTTGTACAGCCTAAAGCTAAGATCGGTTAAGATTAATTTGTGCCTTCATCCCAATCGCCGTATTATCGACAATTTTTGTACAGAAGTTCTTTTTTTGAACATAAAAAACACAAAAAAATAAATTGTTACGCAATTTTACCGATCGGCGAGACATTTAAGAAAACCTTAATATTCTCCTGTTAAAATTCGCGCGTTCTAATTTATATTATAAAAGCAAGGTAAACAATCATGAGTTCAAATACACAGACTATCACAGATAGTCAAAAGCAATCTCCTGCGCCTAGAGAAACCAAAAAAGAATTACACCCAGTCTTTGACGCAAGCTTACGCGTTCTTGCCTGTAGTTTTACAGGATCGGCAACGGTATTTACGGGCGTCATGTCCAGCTTACAGCAAGGGAACCCCGATCAGAAAATGGCCATTATTGGGCTTATTCTGAGCAAAAATTATTGGCTAGGTGTTGCCAGGGCGACGCCGCCAACGCTGGTCGGTTCTACCCAGAAAAGTGTCATCCTGGCCAATGCGCCCGCGGTAGGCAAGCAGGCTGAGGTACTGGCCGAGAATAACGTGCAGTTAAGTCCGCAAAATAAAGTCATGGTCAATGGCGCTATTGCCGTGGGTCTGGGTTTGGGCGAACGCCTTATCACCACACCAACCAATAATAAGCGACAAAGAGCAGCCAATGGTTGGGCCACCACCATGCAAGGCGATCTGATGAAGAAAATAGAATACAATTACATGGGATTTGCCAATTTAATTTTTAGATCGAGTGTCAAAATAGGGGCTTTAATTGTCATACAACCTGTTATAGAAGAAATGATGGAAGGTGCGCCTATTTCAAACCCTATGATCTCGACCATGGTGTCGGTAGGGGCTGCATCGGTGGTAAAATCAAGCGTTTCGATACCCTTTGAAGTGGCGCATATGGCGAAGCTTCGCTTTGCACAAGAACATAATACCGTGCGGGTTCCCTCAACTGCGAGCGCAATGTGGAAAGTGGCTAAAACCAATGGAACAGCGGCGCTATTTAAAGGATTCCATGCTAATTTGATGACGACAGCGGTAGGATTTTTCTCTATTAAAGCAGCCGGCCTGATAGTGGATGCAGCAACTCCTAAACTGACGGAACTATTGGATGGCACGCCTTTAGTGCGAGACCCCAACTCACCGGGCGCTGGTATCAGTTATGGACCGCAAGTATAAAGCCTCTCATCCCAACCCTGCACATACATTTATGTGCAGGGTAACAGCAGCTTAAAGAGTGAGGCCATTATACCAATCTTGGCACCCGACTTTCACTTTCTCCCTGATTGAAATCATGCTCAACAGTAGCTGCTAGCCGCTTGCAGTACTTAAGTGTTTTCGCCGTTCTACTGTCTATTCCTTCGATAAGTTTTTTATCCTGCAGGGCCACATCAAAATAAGATTCTAAGGTGGCGAAGTTATCGCTCAATTGCTCCCTCAGAATTTTTAATTTCGTGATTTTATATTCCTTCAGATCGATAGAGAAAAAACCAGGAAATGTCTTTTTTTCCTTTTCAAGCTCCAAAATTCTATTAGATAAAGCTTCACTAATGAAATATTCAGGAGGGAATGCGTTATGTAAATAAAGCGGGCAGACTTCAGCGTTGACATAGCGTTCAGCCGCGAATCTTGCACCCTGCAGCAAGGTAGGCACTCTTCTTCGAGTAAGCAAAAAGATTATACCGCAAACCTCATCCAGCTCTTCATACTCTTCCCAAGTCAATTTTTCCGCCAAAAAAGCTCTGGCAATTGCTTCCAGTGTCCATTTAGGATTGACTTCCCTCAATAAAAATCTAATGTCCTTATAAGCTGGATCCTGGGAGAAGCCATGCTCATTTTCTAATGCGGCTTCACTTATTACTGTTTTTCGCATTATCTGCATAAGTTCATGGATCGTTTCAGTAATATCATCTTTATCTTTGGCCATTCAAAGTACCTCGCTTCATTCTAAATTTAGTTTTTATGTTAGCAGGACCCATTTTCCCCCTCGCGCACGCCTGGATTCAGTGGGGTACTTAGGTTCCTGTTTAATCCTAATTTATCTTAATAGACAAAATGAGAATATATTATACATTTTTTTTATTAAGGGAATATTAACACCTATTAGTACTGGATTTACCGACCTGTATGAAAGAAAAATAAGGGTTTAGGGAGAATATAAAGCCCTTTTTCTGCCAATATTCCTTTATAAATCCTATCCCTCTAAAACGCTTGGTTTTTTTGCGCTATTTAAGGTAAACTCTGGCCATCAAAACCCCTTAAAATTAGGACAAAATATGCGCAGTCATTATTGCGGGCAAATAAATGAAGAATTGATTGGCGAATCCATACAAGTCTGTGGCTGGGTGCATCGAAGACGCGATCACGGCGGTATTATTTTCATCGATCTGCGTGATAAAACGGGCTTGTTACAGGTGTTATTTGAACCTGAACTCGGCGCTTTATTTGCGGAGGCAGAAACCTTACGCAGCGAATTTGTGCTGCAGGTGCAGGGTATTGTACGCGCCAGGCCCGATACGATGATTAACCCTAATTTGGCAACCGGCAAAGTGGAAGTTATTGCGCAAAGTTTAAGCATTTTAAGCACGGCCGAAACGCCGCCTTTTCCGCTGGATGACAACAATGTCGGCGAAGACATTCGTTTAAAATACCGTTATATGGATATTCGCCGCCCTGAGGTCTTTAAACGCTTGCAATTGCGTGCTGCAGTGACCCAATTTACACGCCGTTATTTTGACGATCTGGGTTTTATGGACATAGAAACGCCGATGCTGATGAAAGCAACGCCCGAAGGCGCGCGCGATTATCT
>CAMFJO010000144.1 GCA_945956945.1 uncultured Legionellales bacterium
GGAAGCAAAACTCGTTGTACCCACAATATTAGCTGGATTTAAGCATATAGTGGATTTAGCTCAAAATGGGTCGCCTCTACCTATTATTGTTGCTGTAAATTCGGATAAAAGTATACAACAATTAGGGAAAGAAGGTTTTGAACCACAAAATATTAGATCGCGTAAAGTTGCAGAGCCACTCGCACAAATGTTTCCCGATAATAAAATCATCATTATTTATTACGATGAGACAACACCTAATGAATTGTATACAACATTACAGAAATATGGTCATACACGAACGTTGCATAAATGGGGATACGGAACAAATCCCGAGGTTCCTAAAATTGAAGGTGCTGAATGTTTTGAATCAGTTTATGCCTTCCCACTACCCAATGATATTAAACCTATATGCTGGGGTGAGACACCGTGCGAAGCACAAAATAATATTTTGGTAAGGGATTTGAGGGGAACGTTAATTGATAAAAATGGCGTGCTTTTTGAGCTTCCAAATGCATTAAAATATTGTGAATCAACCTCTATTAAACCTAGCATCGTCCTGGCTACCTCATCAAGTTTAGGAATGTAAATAAATAAAGAAAAAGCATTTTCTAATGCGATAACGATGAAATTGAACTCGCTAGGAGAATATGGTTGTAGAAGCGGTGCCACGAGTAACGGCGTATTTTTTAATATCCTCAAAGTGGTAGGTGTAAAATGGTGGCAGTAAAATAAAAGGGCACGAAAATGAGGTGAGTGCCCGCTAAACTATTGAGAGCGTAATATTTCTATGCTGACAGAATACATAAAAGGGGTAAATATGTAGTTCAACCCATCAGTTATTAAAGCATGTACAAGATAATTTAGAGCACTATCAGGCAGCGACACAGCTTTAACCGGTTCTGTATTATAGACCAACAATTATGATATGCTTTTTCCATAATGCTGATGGAAGAATCATTTTCAGGAGGAATTCAAATGCCTATATTGCTTGAAATGAGTGACATTGAGGATGAAATAAACGAATGGCCAGTCAATAAAATTTTATATGTGTTAGAAGACGACACCGATCAAATTGTTACAGCCTGTTTTTATTACAATGAGGATGATATTACGGATGACGAAATTAGAGCAGAATTTGACGATATATGCGCAGATGATGAACTAGAACGAGTCGGATCCATTGGAGTTGATGATGAAGAAGGGTGGTTGCGCGAAATAGAAGTTGATGCGGATTATAGAAGAATGGGGATTGGTTCTACATTAATAAGATTAGCCATTGCTCATGGTGGATTAACTAATATTGCCTGCGTGCAAGAAAATGATGCCTATGAATATGATTTAACTTTGGCTGGCGAAAATTTAATAGCCTATTGTGTTAGAGAAGGAATTGTGCCGCCAGATATGTGTCATTTTGCGCATAACGTTCCCTTATCGGAAGATGCAAGCGATGATCCAGGGCAGTCTTCTTTCATAGTGATGAATGCTATGCCAGTTGGATATTATCAAGCACATAACCATAATTATTACCAGTCCACCGAAGAAGACGAGCCGGACTATCCAGATGGAGACGAACCAGATTATCCCGACGACGATGCGCCGAATTATTCAGACATAGAGGGGCCGGATTATCCAGATGGAGACGAACCAGATTATCCCGACGACGATGCACCGAATTATTCAGACATAGACGGGCCGGATTATCCAGATAATGAAGGAGATGAAATAAATATAGCTGTTCCTTCACAGGGCACTCTTTCTGCGCTATTATCTCTTTCTGCCTTTTTCAAAAAAGAAAGTGAGAAAGGTCATTTATGGGAGGAAAACTCAAGGAGAACGCCATCACCAACCAATGGCTAGGTCAAGTTAAGCGTTCTGTCTTTCTCTATCGTATTAGGTGATAAGTTAAATAGCTTTGCATGCTCCATAATTTCTTGTTTATCTATCATCAAAATTTTCCTTCCAGCTTTCTGGGAGACCTATACACCATTTACGAATAAGCCGTGGGCACTTTTGTGAAGTGCTTAGTTGGCGTCCCGGGGCAGGTCACATCGGGTAAGATCATACCTGCAAAATTATTTTTCTAGACAATCTCTTTATATGTCAGCAACTGGAAAGGATGCTAAAAAGGAAGAAAAAAATTAGAATACTTTTTCTGGAAGGAGCATGGGTTATAATAACAGAAGTTACTAGGATAAAATAAATCGTATAGTAAGGAAAATGACATAAAAGATGAAAGCATACGTGACCTTAATGTTGTGTTGTAAAGTAGAGCATATGCTTTGGAAAAAAAGATGCATGAAAATCTTTGCCTATAATCCTGGGCTAGGCCCAAGAGTTTTTTTCTGAGCGATCTTGCCAATATAGTCATCCGTTAATTTTTCGGCGAGCCCTGTTGCAGCTAGCTGAGTAATTGCAAAAGGACGGCATTCTTGTACCTCTGGCCCGCCCCGATTAGCATAACTGGTGAGGGTAATAATGTTATTCGGTAAATGAACGCCTTCTGTATCTCCCGGAAAATTGCGCTTAATGAAATATAGCTTTGGTCTTACTTCATTAATCTCATAGGCATAAATACACACCATTTTAAGCTGAAGGGCAGGATCTTCTTCTGGCTGCTGCTGAAAGAAGGTGGTGGCTCGTACGAGGGCTTGCTGTTTCGCTAGACGTACGCATTCTCCAGCTTCAAATAATAGCTTTTGCAACTCATATAGAGACATTTCAGGGGCAACACCAATTACGGTCGCATAATTCATTCTCCGATCAGATTTTACATTAGAATGAATATGGGTATCAAAAATAAGTTTATTAAAAATAGTATCGATTATTCCTTGAGCGTTTGCTACTTCTGTAGCCATTTTTAGTCGTAGCAACTCACCAATAGGTTGATCATAACCCAATTTCTCAAGTGAGCCACCACCAATAGATAATTGCAGGCTTTCTGAGCCCCTTATTTCTCTGTAAAAACCTAGAATAAGATTTTTTCTTTCACCATTGTCAAATAGAGTAGGAATAATCACATTACATGCTAAACCAGGTTTGAGATGCTTAAATGGTTGAAATTTCCCTGTTCTATTAAAAAAATCGATAGCTTTTTCTTGTGGATTAAATGCAATAAATTCATCTTGGCGTAGTGTTTCTCCGGTGGGGAACATGGATGACATAACTATGTCCTTTTAATTAAAGTTAAAGACATTAAAATACCATGAAAATAAAATTTTATCAATGGCGCAACAATAAGAGGTACATGCACTGCTAAATGTACTCGTTTTTTTTAACGAGTTTCGCTTTTTGAGCGATCGCCTCAATTCATCAAGATACAATAATTTCTGACCTGAATTGGTTGAACATTTTATTCAATGTCTAACTGGTACTCGAGTTAGCCAATAAGTGGTAAAGCATTGTTGATTTAAAGATAAATGTTGTATAATTGCTTTATATTATATTAACCAGTATAAATAACTTTAAAGGAATACTATGGGTAAAAAATCCAAGTCTAAAGTTACAATCACTACGGCGGCCCCCACTGGACACGCGTCTCAAGCTTTAGCTCTGCCGCAAAATTATGAACAGGAGCGTATATTACTAAAGCGTTTCTATCGCGTCCCGCAAAATTCTATAGCAAGAATGAATTCTTTGGTCCCTACTGATATTACCGATATCTTTTTGCATGAATTAAGTCTCCAATCCAATAATGTTCTAAATTTGCCTGACGAAGAAGCAAAGAAAAGCCTTGAAAGCCGTTTATTTCAGTTGGCTGAGCTGGCTGTTGAATATAAGTTTTTGCTTGATACTATAAAAACGTTTAAACAAAAAGAAAAAAATCAAGCGGCTGTTGTTTTACCAGCCTCCGCTTCCGCTCACTTGAATAGAAAGATGGCTGAAAAATTAGCGCACCAGCAAAAAATGAATGTATTAGCGGATGAGGAAAAATTAAATGAATTTATCTCTCGTCGAGAAATAATTGGAAAATTATTAATTGCTAACATCTATTATTTAATTAATAAGCCTGAGAAAATCGCACGGATGGAGCAACTCATTTGTGGGGATAGTCGTTCAAAAATGTATTTTTTAATCCGAAGTTTTGCGGAATATTTTATTCTTGTTGAAAACAGTATTGG
>CAMFJO010000145.1 GCA_945956945.1 uncultured Legionellales bacterium
GGGCGGCTTTGAGCTCAGTTAAAGTTTTAAAGTGCATAATACCTATTCCAAAAATATAAAGTTATTCTATGACTTGTGGCACTAAGTAATAACCTAATTGTGTCGCCGGTGCCAAGGCTTGAAATTTCTGATGCTGATCGGTTTCTGTGACCTTATCTGCCACCGTGCGTTGTTCATTTGCCTGTGGATGTGCCAAGGGTGTAATACCGCTGGTGTCTACGGCCTGTAATTGGTCAATCAAGCCAAAGATTTGATCCATTTCTTGATGGCAACGTTTTAACTCTGTCTCACTTAAGGCTATGCGTGCGAGATAGGCTGTTTTTTGTACGGTTTCTAAGGCGATGGTCATGATTTTATCCTCATAGAGTAAGGGGCTATTATCGCTAAAAATGAGAGTAGGAGCAAATCGGACCGTATAATCTGTGTATTATTTTTGCAACATGAAAATAATGCGAGGAAGGAGGCGATCCTTAAGATTCCCTTAATATATGAACTGTAAAATGTTTTATACAAAAAAACAGAGCCCAGTAGAAGGAGCGCGTGATGAGTAGAATAGAAGGTTGTTACAACGATTATCATCGCCCACATCGACACATAGCCATCATCCATAAGCCAGAACCTGGCGATGCCGTGTTCGCAGATTTTTCGGGCGCGCTGGCTATCACGGTGAGAGATAAGGTCGGCTGTGTTAAAAGCATCGCGATGGTGTATCTTGATATGTTTGATTGGGATAGCAAAGGCGCTTATGCGGAAGGCAAAGAACAATTTCGGGCGAAAGATTTTCAGGCACGTACCCAATATCGTGCTAGCCTGGTAGCGGATAGAAAAAAAGTCGATACGACGCGCGCAACCAGACAGATGATTGAAGCCTTGGGTGCATTGGAAGAAGGAACGGGCGATAGCGTTCAAATTTGTTATATTTACCAAAAACCTCAAGCGGCATTTTTTTCTGAAAATGACAGTTTAGGGATGATGCAGCATTGTGAAAAACTCAAAAAATACTTAGAGACAGAAATTTCTACAGCGCATTCTAATATAAATTGTACCCCTGTCTTTTTAAGACTACCGTCACTGGGCAAGTTTGCCTTGGATAGCCGAGGGCGCCTGGTGACTATCGCGTCGCTATCGCCTCCGAAGAAAATTTTAGATTGCGCAAAAGAAAAAGCAACTAGAATATCCACTTCTACTCCTGAGAGAGAATGGGTGTTGGGAGAAGAGCTGGGAAATGGTTTCTTTTTGGCGGGAGTGAGCCTTAGAGTTAAAGAAATGAAGCCTCGAGAAGCCGCCGGTCTTGCCCTTTTAGAGCCTCAATCACCCAAGGTTGGCTGCAGTTTCGGATGACTATCTCCTTTGTCACTTGTATTCACTTTAAACAATTTGTCTTGATTTACACGCCGTTAATCTTAAGGAGTTGTGACTTCGTGTCATAGCGCCTATAATATCTGCCAGTAGTCTGGGCGCTTATAGCCTGTACAATTTTTATTCTATTATTCAGGGGTGATATCACTATGCTTAAGAAATTACGCGGCTTGTTTTCTACCGATTTATCCATTGATTTGGGAACAGCCAATACGCTCATTTATGTTTTACACCAAGGCATAGTGTTGAATGAACCTTCCGTCGTCGCTATTCGCCAAGATGCGAATGGTCAGAAACGCGTAGCCGCCGTCGGTTTAGAAGCCAAACAAATGCTGGGCCGTACCCCAGGTAATATTACGGCAATCAGACCCCTTAAAGATGGGGTGATTGCGGACTTTCAGATCACGGAAAAAATGTTGCAACATTTTATTCATAAAGTACACGAAAATAAAATATTGCGCCCGAGCCCACGTGTGTTGGTGTGTGTGCCTTGTGGTTCCACCCAAGTAGAACGCAGAGCCATACGCGAATCTGCTTTAGGTGCCGGCGCACGGGAAGTCTTTTTAATAGAAGAACCGATGGCAGCAGCCATTGGTGCTGGTATGCCAGTCGACGAAGCACGCGGTTGCATGGTAGTGGATATCGGTGGCGGTACGACAGAAGTGGCGATCATTTCCTTGAGTGGTATTGTTTATGCAGCTTCAGTGCGCATTGGTGGCGATCGTTTCGACGAAGCTATTATCAATTATGTGCGCCGCAATTATGGTGTTTTAATTGGTGAGAGTACCGCAGAGCGCATTAAACACCATATTGGTACTGCTTTTCCTGGTAGTGAAGTTCGGGAATTGGAAGTACGTGGCCGTAATTTGGCAGAAGGCGTGCCGCGTTCCTTTGTATTAAGCAGCAATGAAGTATTAGAAGCTTTACAAGAGCCTTTATCGGGCATCGTTGGCGCAGTCCGTGTCGCTTTAGAACAGGCACCGCCGGAATTGTCTTCCGATATCGCAGAACGCGGTATGGTATTGACCGGAGGCGGGGCTTTGTTAGTTGGATTGGATCGTTTATTGATGGAAGAAACAGGGTTGCCGGTGATTTTATCTGAAGAGCCCTTAACTTGTGTGGCCAGGGGTGGCGGGCGTGCATTAGAATTAATGAATACCCTGGGTGGTGACTTTTTAATTCGCGAATAAGGTGTTGTAGTGTTATTTCGTCACGCAACGGGTTTGGGTTTAAGGGTATTTTGCTTATCACTATTAATGATAGGTTTAATGATAGCGGACAAACATTATCGCTATGTCAATAATGTGCGCGAGGTATTATCGGTATTCTTGATTCCATTGCAGTATACGCTCAATGCGCCAGTGCAAGCCATTGACTGGTTAAAGGTCAGCGCGGCGACACAGCAGGAATTAACTGCCGAAAATGTTCACTTGAAACAGCAATTATTGTTGATGCAAGTCAAGTTGCAACAACTTATTAATATGCAGCAAGAAAACAGTGAATTGCGTGCTTTACTCAAATCTTCAACGCGCATCAATGGCCAATTCCAGGAAGCAAAGATACTGGCAATGAATTTAGATCCTGCCTTGGCGGAAGTGGTTTTAGACAAAGGTACGAAAGATGGTGTTGCAGAACAACAGGTCGTGATCGATGTAGCGGGTGTGATGGGACAGATCATCAGTACGACACCGTTTACCAGCCGTTTATTGCTTATTTCTGATCCGCGTAGCGGGGTACCGGTTCAAGACGATCGGAGCGCACTTCAAGCTATTGTGGTGGGTATGGGCGCGAATAACCCCTTATCCTTAATCTATGTTTCGGAAACAGCCGATATTAAAGTAGGTGATCTACTGGTAACCTCAAGTCTGGGCGCACGCTATCCCGAAGGGTATCCCGTGGGACATGTGACGCACATCGCTAAAGTTTCGGGTGAGCCCTTTATGAATATCACGGTTGAACCCAGCGCTTTGTTAGAACGCAGTCGACGTGTGTTAATTGTATCGAATTATTTGGATGATGATAGCAAAAGAATGTTATATGAAACCAATCCGGCCGCGCAGCCCAAAGCATCGCTGGTGCAAGGGGCGCCCTCATGACCTTTAAATTATTTTTGATCGTGTTTTTAAGTTTTCTCATTGCCAGTTTATTGCAATTTTTACCGGTGCCGGATGCCTTAAATGCGTGGGTACCACAATGGATTGCCCTGGTCGTTATTTATTGGGCTTTGGTATTGGATGAACGTTTTAGTTTAATATTGCCTTGTTTTATAGGGCTTTGCATGGATGTGATGAATGGGGCGATGCTGGGCTTACATGCCTTAGCTTTATTATGGTTGAGTTTTATTGTTTTAAAAAATGCGCGACAATTGCGTCGAGCAGGCCGTCTTCAGCAAATGGTGGAAATAGGGTTATTGATGCTGGGGTATCAATTTATAGTATTTGCTATCCAAAGGCTCACAGGGCAGCGTCTGGATGATTGGACCTACTTCATAGCCAGTGCTTCCAGTGCCATCATTTGGCCATGGGTTAGTATTATTTTGGATGACGGTTGTCAGCGATTTGCGGGTCTTAAAGAGGAATAAGAAAAAAACATGTCAAAAAGTATCGAATTAGCCCAGAAAGCGCTGCTGGATCCTGCCGGTTTGTCATTGAATCAATTAACGCGCATATTACAAGGTATTTTAGGCAATACGATCGAC
>CAMFJO010000146.1 GCA_945956945.1 uncultured Legionellales bacterium
GGTATGTGCTTTGCAACCCACTTGTGCCATTTCGGCTAACTGGCAAACTATCAGTAGTATAGTGTATCAGACACTGGAGAAAATTAGCTTGCAAGACATGGTGTTGCTAAAAAACCATCACCTACAACATCAGTTTCTCCGCGAGGGACAAATGAAATGACCAAACCCAATGAAACTCTAGAAAACTTGCTTGAACAAGACTACGAACACGGCTTTGTCACTGAGATAGAAAGCGATACGCTTCCCCCTGGTTTAAACGAAGACACCATTCGCGCCATTTCGGCTAAAAAAAATGAGCCGGAATTTATGCTGGCCTGGCGTTTAAAAGCCTATGAATATTGGCGTCATCTCAATGAACCGCATTGGGCGCATCTGCAATATACCCCCATCGATTACCAAGCCATCAGTTATTATTCCGCCCCTAAAAAGCAAGAAGGCCCTAAAGATTTAAGTGAGGTCGATCCCAAATTAATAGAGACCTACAATAAATTGGGGATCCCTTTAAAAGAACAGGAATGGCTGGCTGGCGTGGCGGTGGATGCCGTGTTTGACAGTATTTCGGTCGCCACCACGTTTAAAGACAAGTTGAGTGAATTGGGTATTATCTTTTGTTCTTTTTCCGATGCGGTACAAAACCACCCGAAATTGGTACAACAATACTTAGGCAGCGTCGTTCCGCACACGGACAATTTTTTTGCCGCCTTAAACGCAGCGGTATTCAGTGACGGCTCTTTTGTGTATATTCCTCCAGGAGTGCGCTGTCCGATGGAATTATCCACTTACTTTCGTATTAATGCGCGTTCTACGGGCCAATTTGAACGTACTTTGATCATCGCGGATAAAGATGCTTATGTTAGCTATTTGGAAGGTTGCACGGCACCGCAACGCGACGAAAACCAATTACACGCCGCTGTCGTGGAGCTGGTTGCTTTAGAAAATGCACAAATTAAATATTCCACGGTGCAAAATTGGTATCCCGGCGATGAAAATGGTGTTGGTGGTATTTACAATTTTGTGACCAAACGCGGTGAATGTCGCGGCGATCATTCCAAGATCAGCTGGACGCAAGTAGAAACCGGTTCTGCCATTACCTGGAAATACCCAAGCGTCATCTTAAAAGGGGATCACAGTGTCGGTGAGTTTTATTCTGTCGCCTTAACCAATCACCATCAGCAAGCCGATACGGGCACTAAAATGGTGCACATCGGTAAACAGAGCAAAAGTACCATTATCGCCAAAGGTATTTCTGCTGGTCAGGCACAAAATACCTATAGAGGGTTGGTGAAGGTGTTAGCACAGGCAGAAGGCGCGCGCAATTACACGCAATGCGATTCCTTACTGATGGGAACGCATTGTGGTGCCCATACTTTCCCTTATATAGAAAGTAAAAACAATAGCGCCCGCATTGAACATGAGGCATCTACCTCTAAGATCAGCGAAGATCAGTTGTTTTACCTGGCCCAGCGCGGCATCGACACTGAAAATGCTGTATCGATGATCGTCAATGGTTTTTGTAAAGAAGTCATGAAAACCTTGCCAATGGAGTTTGCCGTTGAAGCAAGAAAATTATTAGGTTTAAGTTTAGAAGGTTCCATAGGTTAGAGGAATATACGATGTTAGAAATAAAGAAATTACATGCCAGTATAGAAGATAAGGCGATTTTAAAAGGGGTTAATTTGAGCATTAAGGCCGGCGAAGTGCATGCCATTATGGGTCCTAATGGTTCGGGGAAAAGCACTTTAGCCAATGTTTTAGCGGGACACAAAGATTATCGGGTAACCGAAGGAACAATGCACTATCAAAATACCGATCTTATCCCTTTAAGTCCCGATGAACGCGCCCATCTTGGCTTATTTTTGAGTTTCCAATACCCAGTAGAAATTCCAGGCGTATCCAACCTTTATTTGTTAAAATCGGCGCTCAATGCCAAGCGTAAACACCTAGGCTTGGAGGAAATCGATGCCATTGATTTCCTGAGTATCGTCAGAGAGAAAATGAAATTATTGCAAATGGACGATAGTTACCTCTATCGGGATGTCAACAGCGGGTTTTCAGGCGGGGAGAAAAAACGCAATGAGATTTTGCAATTATTGTTACTATAACCCAGTTTGTGTATTTTAGATGAAACCGATTCGGGTTTAGACATCGATGCCCTGCGCATCGTCGCCAAGGGCATAAACTTATTACGCAATGAAAATCGCAGCATTTTACTCATTACCCATTATCAACGTTTATTAGACTATATACAACCTGATGTGGTACACATTCTTTCTGAAGGTAAAATTGTCGCCGAAGGCGATCATCATCTGGCAGCCACACTAGAGGCTGAAGGCTATGAACCTTTCTTAAAGAAGAAGACAGGGGCTGCATCATGAGTCAGGAAATGATTAGCCAGGCCCTATTTGAAGACAGTGTGACGCTGCCTGGCTGGGATCGTCGTCTACGAGAAGAAGCATGGCAAATGTGGCAAAGCATGGCCATTCCCACGCTGCGTGATGAAAACTGGAAATACACCACACTGGCGCGTTTGGAAAAAACCCGTTTTGCTAAAGCGAATGCGACTCCCTCCTCTACCTTCATGTTAGAAGATATCCCCTTAATCATTTCAGAGAATCGTTTTTGTTTTATTGACGGTCAATTTAACGCCGATTTATCGGCACCACTCAATGAGAATACCTATTTATTATCGAAAGAACCTTGGCCTACAATCGCGCCCGAGCGACAAACTCCTCCGTCCTATTTTGAGCGTTTGAATGCCGCTTTGCTGAGCGATGGTCTTTATCTGGATATCAAACCCGAGCACAGCGATCCTATTTATTTGGTATTCTGGTATGGCGATAATGAGGCTATCTGTAGCCATCATTTGCGCCACCGCTTCAAGCTTCATGCTGGGGCTAAAAACGATATCATTATTATAGATTGGAGTTCGACCAAAACGACGCACCTTAGCACCCATATTATCGATATTGAGCTAGAAGACGGCGCCGAATTAAATTGTACTCATATTAAAAAAGCATCCCAGGCCGATTATCATATTCTGCAAACCCGCGCCCATTTGGCCCAAAATAGCCAATTGAACCATTTCAATTTTGATTTTGGTGCCAAATTATCACGCAATGAAATGACTGCTTTATTGCAAGGCCCTCATGCCAGCTGTCAATTAAATGGTTTGGCTTTGGCCAGAGGTGTAGATCATATAGATAATCAGACTAAAATTGATCATCTCGCCCCTAAAACCAACAGCCTGGAACAATATAGAGGCATTATTGACGATAAAGCGTGCCATATTTTTCACGGCCATGTGCGAGTCGATGCCAATGCTCCCGACAGCATTGCCAATCAACACAATAAAAACATTTTATTGACATCGACGGGACAAGCTTATACTGAACCGCAACTAGAGATTTATAACCAAAATGTACAATGCATTCACGGCGCTACTATCGGTGATTTAGACGAAGAAGCGCTCTTTTATTTACGCTCACGCGGTCTTAATGATAAACAAGCGCGCCAATTATTGATATTTGGCTTTGCACACAGCATATTGGAGACGCTACAGAACAAGAAATTACAAAATGAATTGGCACAATGGGTAAAAACGCATTTGACTTTGGATACCGATCTTATTTCAGATTTATACAGAGAAGACAATTATGAACACACTCACAGCACCTCAATCTAGATTAAGCAGCGCCGATGTAGAAAAGATCCGCGCTGACTTTCCTATTTTAAACACCACGGCTAAAGGACGCCCCCTGGTTTATTTAGACAATGCCAATACCAGTCAAAAACCACAATGTGTCATCGATGCTCTAGAAGATTATTATCATCATTATAATGCGAATATACACAGAGGCTTATACGAAATCAGCGAGCGGGCAACAGCAGCTTATGAGTCTGCACGCACGCGCGCCGCCCAATTCTTAAATGCAGAAGATCGAACCCAGGTGATCTTCCTGAAAGGCACAACAGAAGCGATTAATTTAATTGCTCAATCTTATGGTCGGCCTTTGCTAAAACCCGGCGATGAAGTCTTGATCACCGCCTTAGAAC
>CAMFJO010000147.1 GCA_945956945.1 uncultured Legionellales bacterium
GCCTAACCCGAAGCAGCCTCCATCTGATGATAAAAGACCGGGTTTGGGCGGATAAATAAAACGCTTCAACTTTAAGGGTGGCCAGAGGTTTTGATAATCTTTATTTATTCCACAACCTTCTGTGGGTTTGTATAGACATCAATACACCGAAGGCCGCCATTAAGATTGTGTTGAATTATTTTAGATAACAAGAAAATTATCCTATGGGTTAAATATGAGAACATTAAAAATCCTCATACCATTTTTATAGTGTGGGCAAAAAATACAGCGCCTTGACGAGACCTACTAAATGTTATACATTGCCACTGTTTAATTTTTTATTTCTATCCATTCAGAAAAAGCGAGGTAAGGTATGGCGGCTAACTTAGATGTAAAAGAAGAATTACGCACTCTATTGAAAGAAAGCGACCTGAAAGGCGCAATTGCTTTCGTACGAGAAAATAAAGTGGCTTTGCGAACTGCTATAACTGCTACACCGTATTTTCTCGTTTCTTGCTTATTGTTTTTGGCGCAACGCAGCTGGGAAGACCATACCCAAGCAGCAAAGACGTTGTGGCAGGAGGGCAACAGTGAAATAACCAGTTACCTTCAATGGCCGCCCGCAGAAGTACTTGAAGATATAATGACCCTATCCCAACCGCATAGAGATATGTTCGAATTGTTAATGGAATGTGGGCAAGATGTCCCTATAGATACAATGAAACAGTGTTTAAGACGGCCGCTTATGGAGCAAGCGATAATCTTTAATAATCGGCCAATGATAGATGCTTTATTAAAGAGCGGCATAGACATAGATGGGCGAGACAGCGGCAGCGCTCCTCCTTTGTATATTGCGGCAGAACGCAACAATCAAGCGATGGTCAATTTCTTGTTAGACAGAGGGGCAAACGTCAATAGTCACGATGCGGCTGGAGAAACCCCTTTGCATGCTGCCGTAAAAGAAAATCATTTCTCTACGGCGCAGTTATTGTTGGAAAAAGGCGCAGACGTCAATAAACTGAGAGCATTTGGGACTCCACCTCTGCATGATGCGGTGGCCAACGGTAATATCGAGATAGTACAGTTACTGCTAGACAAGGGTGCGGATGCCACGATACGTGATGATATGGGAAAGTGTGCCATCGATTATGCTAACGATCCACAAATAAAATGTTTATTGCAAGAGAAGGTCGCACAAGCAGCTATGGGTAATAAGGATGAGCGTGCGCCGAACAATCCGCAACCTTCATTGCCTGGAAGCGTGGGTATGAGTTCTAATCTCAATTTGGTTTATAGAACATTGAGTAGAAATACCTCAGATAAGCCTGAAACGAAACGATCGCCCTCTGATGACAAAAGACCAGGTTTGGGTGGATAGATATAACGCTTAAATGCCAGCGCGGCCAGCGGTTTGTTGATCAAGTTACTTACTCCACAATCGTCTATGGGTTTGTATAGACATCAATACACCGAAGGCCGCCATTAAGGTGACCATGGAAGTACCGCCATAACTGACCAGAGGTAAGGGAATACCGACAACCGGTAGCAAGCCGCACACCATGCCGATGTTGACAAACACATTAAAGAAAAAAGCAATGGCAAGGCTGCCGGCCAACAGCCGTGAAAAAGTATCTTGTGCGGTATAGGCGATCCTGCAACCGCGGCCAATAACCCAGGCATACATCAATAATAAAAGTAAGGCGCCAAATAAACCTAATTCTTCACCAGCAACGGCAAAGATGAAATCTGTTGCGTGTTCAGGTAAAAAGTTTAAATGTGCTTGTGTGCCCATCAACCAACCTTTGCCAAACAGGCCCCCTGAACCAATGGCAATTTTAGATTGGATGATATGATAACCATGCCCCAACGGATCGGTTTCTGGATTTAAAAAAGTTAAGACGCGTTGGCGCTGATAGGCATGCATGAAATGCCATAATACGGGAACAGCGCCTGCAGCGAGAATGGCTATCAAGAGCAAATAGCGATAGGGAAGGCCCGCTAAAAAAATCACACAAAATCCCGTTAAAAGCAGCATTAATGCTGTGCCCAGATCGGGCTGTAATGCGGTTAAACCGACTGGAATTAAGATGATGAAAAAACATAAAGCGACTGTTTTGAAAGGCGGGGGTAATATCTTTTCATGTAATAAAGCGGCAAGATACATGGGCAATGCGAGTTTCATAATTTCAGATGGTTGAAAACGGATGACACCAAAATCCAGCCAGCGGCGCGCACCTTTCCCTACATCCCCGATGGCCATGACAGCCATCAATAAAAATAAACCAATGAAAAATAACCACGGGGCAATTACCCTTAAACGATAAGGTGGAATTTGTGCCACCCCGACCAAAACCAAAGCCGCAAATCCTAAACGGATGCATTGTCCTTCTACTGTATGCACATCTTCATTGCCGGCACTATATAAGATGATTAAGCCAAAGGCAATTAAAAATAATAGGGCTTGCATCAGATGGCTATCGATATGCCACCGGTACAGCAATGAACGATGCTGTGGCAATGGTGAGGCGATATTATTGAGTGGGGGGTGTCGGTATTGCATTTTCTGGCTCGCTAAAAAAAGCATCCATCACTTGACGAGCGATACTGGGCGCGGCATGATTGCCGTTTTCAATAACGACTGCCAGTGCTATCTGCGGATTGTCTATGGGGGCAAAAGCAATGAAAGATGAATTGTCTTGCAGGTGTTTGGGCAACACTTTCCCTTTATCGGTTTCTTTACCAAAGGTACTAAATACTTGACCGGTACCTGTTTTCGCTGCCACGCTATAGGGCGGAATGCCAAAGGAATAACGTGCGGTACCACTCATGACGACTTCGTGCATGGCATTAATGACTAGGTCCCAATTATCACTGGAAAGTTGTATGGGAGTTGATGCGATTGCGGGGATCATCATTTTATTGCCATTGGCGAGGATTTCATAATCCACAATAGAAGGTTTATACAATTGACCGCGTGTGGCAATGCCAGCAACGGCATGGGCCATTTGTAGCGGCGTTGTTAATAGATACCCTTGCCCAATACCGGCAACGACCGTATCGCCCAAATACCATTTTTCACCTTTGGCTTTTAGTTTCCATTCTGGCGTTGGTACTAGACCGGGCAATTCTTCACCCACATCAATCCCTGTTTTTGCGCCATAGCCAAACATTTTTAGCACATCCCCTAAACGGTTAATCCCTAAAATAACGGCTACCTGATAAAAATAAGTATCACAAGATATGGTAATGGCTCTGCTTAAATTAACACGACCATGACCGCCTTTTTTCCAGTCTCTATAAGTGTGTGCGCCATTGGGTAGGGTGTAATAACCTGGATCGCTAATAGTCCAATCGGGAGAGACTGCGTTATAATAAAGTGCAGCTAGAGCGGAAAAAGGCTTAATCGTAGAGGCAAAAGGGTATTGGCCGCGTAGGGCACGATTGTACAGGGGGTGATCTGGTGAATCACGCAACTGTGTGTAATCATTCTGGCTAATGCCAAATACAAAGGGATTGGGATCGTAACCCGGTGTACTGACAAGCGCTAATATCCGGCCTGTTTTAGGTTCTATGGCGACAATAGCGCCCCGTTCTCCGGTTAGGGCGGTTACTGCGGCCTGTTGCAAAGTGGCATCCAAACTGAGGTGCAAATCACGACCCGATACGGGTGGCATGCGTTGTAACACCCGTACAATTTGTCCATTGGCATCCGTTTCTACTTGTTGGTAACCCACCTGGCCATGTAATTCTGATTCATAAAATTTTTCTATACCCAGTTTACCGATATAGTTAGATCCCAAATAGTTTTTTGGATCTACCTGTTTTAACTCTTCCGCATTGATACGGCCTACATAGCCTAAGGCGCTGACGAAATCATTTCCCATCGGGTAAGAACGCACCAGTTCGGCATCGATGTGTACACCTGGAAAGCGATATTGATTGACATAAAAGCGGGCGATGTCGTCGGGAGACAGTTTTGCTTTTAGTATAACCGGATTATAACGGCCATTTTGCTTGAGTTGTTTGTAGAAGTAGGTGAGATCGTCATTGGAAATGGTTAATAG
>CAMFJO010000148.1 GCA_945956945.1 uncultured Legionellales bacterium
TATGGATTGCCACGCTTTCGCTAAAGCGAAAGCTCGCAATGACGGCCCACAGGGAGTCGCTAGTACATTCGCTAGTTCGCATTTTGAACTGCGTTGGATATACACTACTCACCCTTAGAAATACGATCACCCTATATCAAAGGCCATTACAAGTGCTCTCTGGTCGCTGCAAACTGGATTTGTGGCCAACGCTCTATGGTCAGAGATAAGTTCACTGAAGAAGGTGCTAGATACGTTAAATTATCCGCCCCATCGAGCGCCAAGTTGGCATGTGCTTTTTCTTTAAATTGTTGGAGGATTTTTTCATCACTGCAATACACCCAGCGCGCCGTATACACTGTGATGGGTTCATAAATACAATCGACATTGTATTCGTGTTGCAATCGATACGCCACCACATCAAATTGCAAAATACCCACGGCGCCCAGAATCAGATCATTGGTATGCAAAGGTTTAAAAACCTGCGTGGCGCCTTCTTCAGACAATTGCACCAAACCTTTTTGCAAGGCTTTCATTTTTAAAGGATCGCGCAAGCGCACTCGTTTAAACAACTCGGGTGCAAAATAGGGAATGCCCGTAAATTGTAAATCCTCTCCTGCTGTAAAGGTATCACCTATTTGAATGGTGCCATGGTTATAAATACCGATGATATCGCCCGCGTAGGCCGTATCGGCTTGACTGCGCTCACCCGCCATAAAAGTTAGGGCATTGCGTAAAGGAACTGCTTTTTGGGTACGTGCTTGATACACTTTCATGCCATTGTCATATTGACCCGAACAAATGCGTAAAAAAGCAATTCGATCCCGATGCTGCGGATCCATATTGGCCTGGATCTTAAAAACGAATCCCGAAAAAGTCGTTTCATCGGCAGCGACCTTTCTGCTCTTGGTTTCGCGCCATTGTGGCGGCGGTGCCCAAGCCACAAAAGCATCTAACAATTGCTGTATACCAAAATTATTGATCCCCGAACCAAAAAAAACCGGCGTTTGCTTGCCATCTAAATAAGCGGCTTTATCAAAAACATGACTCGCCCCTTGAACCAATTCCATTTCTTCTCTAAAACGCGTAGCATTTTGTGTACCGATGGTTTCATCCAGCAAGGCATTGTCCAAACCCTCAACGATAGCCATATCCTGAATGCGATCGCCTTTGGTGCTTTGGTATAAATAAATTTTATTTTCCAGTAAGTGGTAAATACCCTTGAACTCACGCCCCATACCAATAGGCCACGTGATAGGCGCACACTGAATTTGCAAGGTTTGTTCAATTTCATCCAATAAAGCAATAGGCTCACGGCATTCTCTATCGAGTTTATTGATAAAGGTAAAAATAGGCGTTTGTCTTAAACGACAAATTTCCAACAATTTTACGGTGCGTTCTTCCACGCCTTTGGCGCCGTCGATGACCATCAAGGCCGAATCCACTGCCGTTAAAGTTCTATACGTGTCCTCAGAAAAATCTTCATGCCCAGGTGTATCCAAAAGATTAATAATGGCATCCCGATAAGGAAATTGCATCACCGAAGAAGTCACCGAAATACCACGCTCTTGCTCTAACTTCATCCAGTCCGATGTCGCATGACGAGCAGCTTTTCGCCCTTTCACGGTGCCTGCCAACTGAATAGCGCCACCGAATAACAATAACTTTTCGGTTAAAGTGGTTTTACCCGCATCGGGGTGAGAAATGATCGCAAAAGTTTTGCGTTTTTTAACTTGTTCTTGTAATGTTGTCACAATTTTTCTTCTTTAATCCACAAACCGAGCACCAGAGCATCCTCAAATTTGCCATCGCCATCGTCATAATATTTTTCTTTAACACTGATTTGACTAAATCCAAATTTTTTGTATAGGGCAAGACCCGCCGGATTAGAAGGCCGTACTTCCAATACCATCCAACCCACGCCTTCTTTTAAAGTTTCCTGTAAACAAAATCTTAAAAAGTCACTGCCATAACCCTGGCCTTGCAGGGCTGGATCCAAACGCAAATTCAATAAATGGCATTGGTATAAGGACAATACATAAATCGCATAGCCCATTACAGCCCCATCCACCACCAATACAAAGCACTTAAAACCTACATTAATACAATCGCGCATGATCTTTTCAGACCATGGCGTAGGGTTAGTGCTATTTTCTATGCGCATGACGGCATCTATATCCGCAAAGGTCATAACGCGAATCTTATCGTTTTCTTTTAACATGTACATCACTCACTAAAATGTTGTGCGCGCATCCAAGCATCGTCGACAAACTTCGTCATATAATTGCGGATCCCATCCGGAAATACCACTAAACAACGGGCGCCTTGCGGCAAATCGGCTGCTTCCTGCAGCGCAGCCCACAGCGCACTGCCGGAAGATCCACCGGCAAGAATACCTTCTTCGCGAATTAAGCGGCGCGCCATTAAAAAAGAATCCCTATCATTAATTTTAACATATTTATCAACCAAGTGGTTATCTAATACCTCAGGAAAAAAGTCATAACCTATACCCTCTACCAGGTAAGATTTAACCTCCGTACCCCCCCCTAAAATGGAGCCATAGGGGTCTACCCCTATGATTTTTATAGCGGGATTATAGGCTTTTAAACGCCGCGCAACACCAGTAATAGTCCCACCAGTCCCCACGCCCATGACGACCATCGCCAAGTCCTCACCAAAGTCGTCTATGATTTCCTGAGCGGTACAATGTTCATGCACATCGGGATTCGCCGGATTGGCGTATTGATCGAGGATGTGTGCGTTGGGAATTTCCTGTTGCAAGCGTTTGGCCAGCGAAATATGGCTATCCGGCGCATCCCACGCCGCTTCCGTGGGCGTCCTATAAATAGTTGCGCCCAAAGCGGCTAAAGTCACCTGTTTTTCCTGGCTCATTTTTTCGGGCATGGTGATAATGACATGATACCCTTTAACGGCGCCCGCTAAAGCAATCCCAATACCCGCATTGCCCGAAGAAGGCTCTATCAGGGTATCTCCCGGCTTAATCCGGCCTGATTTTTCGGCTTCCACCACCATGTTATAACCAATGCGATCTTTAATAGAACCGCCTGGATTTAAGAATTCACACTTGCCATAGAGCGTGCATTTTAAATCCGCGCCAATGCGATTAAGACGTACCACGGGTGTGTGGCCAATGGTTTCAAGGATATTATTGTATAACATATTATCTCACTCTATTAACGTAAATTTATTAGCGTACTACTAAACGCACCTGGAAATGCGGGGTTCAGCAATGAATCTCTCAAAACAAAGCACAGTTCGTGCCGCGGGGTGGCACGTGATGGGGGCCCCCGGCGCGCGCAAGCATGAGCACGACGGGGTGCATCACGGTGACAGGACCCCGCGTACAAGAAACCAAAATACCGCGTTCCTAAATGCGAGCACTCTATATCAAACGTACCTGAACATGCGAACTAGAAAATTTTAAGTTCTTGCCTCAAGATTTGGCTGCTCTCGTGTCAAACACGCCGTGAATACCTCCCTGTAGGCTCGGGCGCCGCATCCATGCGGCGCACGGTTTGACCCTGAGAGACAGCCAAACCTTGAGGCGTCTCACACCGTTCTTTTGCCTAACTTCGCCTCTTGAAGTGCGTTCAGTATAGAACAGTTTTATAATAAAGCGCTAAGAGCAAGAGGAGATAACTAAGGCAAGAAGCGGTGCATGGTTTCTTGCAATTGCGGATCGTGGGGCGATTCTTTTAGCGCATTCTTCCAAATCAGCAAAGCTTGTTGTTGCTGACCTTGAACCCATAGGACTTCTCCCAGATCGGCGGCAATACTGGGATCCTTGTCCAAGGTATAAGCTTTTTGCAACAAGTTAATCGCCTCGCTATAATGAGCCGTTTTATAATAAATCAGGCCTAAAGTATGCAATGCGTCGGTGTTATTAGGTTCTAAGGCCAATGCTCTGTTTAAATAAGATTCTGCCGCATCGTATTGTTGATATTGTCTGGCCAGCAATTCTCCCATGGCATTTAAAGAATCTATATGTTGTGGATCTATTTGCAGTGTGCGGGTTAATGTATTTTTGG
>CAMFJO010000149.1 GCA_945956945.1 uncultured Legionellales bacterium
TTCTGGTGTTTTATCTTTACCTATCATTATCGTGTCAGGATTATTTATTGGTATGGTTGTGGGGTTACAAGGTTTTAATATTTTAAATAAATTCAGTGTCACCAGTGAATTGGGACAGATGGTTGCCCTAAGTGTTGTACGGGAATTAGGCCCAGTGGTTACCGCTTTGTTATTTGCCGGACGTGCTGGCTCTGCCTTAACGGCTGAAATTGGTTTGATGAAAGCCACGGAACAATTAAGTGCGATGGAAATGATGGGTGTGGATCCTTTAGGGCGCATCATGTTACCTCGCTTATTGGGTGGATTTATCAGCATGCCTTTGCTCACCATTATTTTTTGTGCAGTTGCCATTTGGGGTGGGGATCTCATTGGCGTTCGCTGGCTGGGCGTGGATGCAGGTGCTTTCTGGAGCAATATGCAAACCAGTGTTGATTTTAGATTAGATGTCGTCAATGGTATTATTAAAAGTGCCGTATTTGGTGTGGTGATCACGTGGATGGCCGTGTATCAGGGCGCAGCCGCCACACCCACAGCAGAGGGCATTAGCCATGCCACGACGCGTACGGTGGTGTATTCGTCTTTAATGGTCTTAGGTTTAGATTTTGTATTAACAGCAATGATGATGGGGGGATGGTAGCGTGGGGCACAAAGGCTTAGAAACTTTAGTCGGGTTTTTTATATTACTGGCGATTGCAGGTTTATTAATGTTGGCATTTCAAGTCAGTGATTTGACCACTTATCAAGGTAATAAAGGGTATAATGTCACCGCACAATTTGACAATATCGGGGATTTAAAAGTACGTGCACCTGTTACGGTAGCGGGTGTTAAAGTGGGTCAAGTCTCTTCTATCTTTTTGGATCCCAAAACTTACCGTGCCGCAGTGATTTTACGGATGAATGAAAATGCTAATTATATTCCCAAAGACAGCGCTGCCAGTATTCTGACGGCAGGCTTATTAGGCGCCAATTATATCTCTATCTCACCGGGATTTGATGAACAATTTTTAAGAAATGGCGATGTCATTCGAGAAACGCATTCAGCTATTATTTTAGAGCAAATGATAGGGCAGTTGCTGTTCAGTGTGAATAAAGACAAACCTAAAGAGGGTGATGATGCTCAAGCGCCCGCCTAATTTGCCGGATAAACAAGCAACAGAGCAATATGTACAACAGCATTATTGTACTTTGGATTATCTATTAAAAACCTGCGGTGTCACCGAAACAGAATTTTTTGCTTATATTGATGCAGGTTGCTTGCCGCAACATTCTTATCAATGGCAACAAAAAACCACCTTCAGCTCTTTTTTAGCCGTGCAAGATTGGCCGAGTCAAACGGTATTGTATTACCATCCCCGCCACATATTACTCTTGCACGATCTGGTTGCTTTGCACCGTTATATGTCTTTAGAAGACATGGCCAAAACCTTATGTGCCGATTTTAAAATGCATTATCTGGCCAAGCTCAAAGAATTGGATGCCTTTAGCGATGTGTTGCAGGGCTATGATGATGCTAAACTGGAGGCTTTTCTGGACAAGGAATGGCAAAATTATTTACAAGGGCTATATGGCCTGTGCACTAAAGACCCCACAGCAGAGAATATTGCCATTAAGGAAATCACGATGGCGCGTATTCGTTTGCTGACAGCCGAAGGCACTAAGGCAGTTTTGACGGATGAGGAACAACTGCGGCTAAAGGCCTTGTTACCCATCTTTGATCAAGTCTTGGCCCCTTTTGCCCCTTATGAGCTGAGCCATTCTTCGCGGCAAAAATGGCTAAATGCCATTGTGGCGAAGTATAAGATTGAAGGTTTTTAAGCGCTAAGCGCTTCGAAGCTGCGCTTTATATAAGCAATTGTTTTAATGGACTATTTTTAATAAGGCTACTTTTTTCTATAAGCGTGCTATCAAGTTCTAGATTTTAGCTTTAAGTTGTTCTAAATATAAACTTTCTTGCGGTCCAAGCTAAAATAATTTAAAAAAATGGTGATATTTCAGGATCTTTAATATTTCCTTAAGGATAATTCTGTATAATGGGCTTATTCAGGGTACTTCAGGGTGTCGCTAACTTAGGAAGACGTCCCGGTAGTAGAATTAACAGTTTTAAGGGGGAGAAAAACATGGCTATAGGTATAGGATTTTTTACAGATACGAATGCAAATGCGAATAGTTCATTTCTAGACAGAAATATTAAAGCATTGCATCAGGCTTACGAAAGTACAGGCAGACAGCCGGAAGAGAAACAAAAAGCTTCTGCTGGTCTATTAAGCGCTGCGAGTGAAAAAGTTTTATTCTTGAGTAAGCAGAGAAATATTTCAGAAATGAGTAGTGCTTTGGCTCGCTCAATGAACGGTAGCGATCTCGCTATTTCTATTCCTCGCGGGCCTGGCCAATAGATATAAAGTTGCCACTATAACATCCCCCTGCAAGTTCTCCCTGCAGGGGATTTTCGTTTTAAATCAATCTCTTATCCACCCATTTTTATTATCTTTAGCTAAATTGTAAAAACAATAAAAGACTTTAAATTGATAAATTAATTTTTTTGCATAATAAATTTATCATTAAAAACCGTATTCAGGAAAAGTTATGTTACGTATTCCACCCGAATTACATGCTCGCGCTGCCATGTTAGCACAAGCGCATGGTAAAAGTCTGAATGCTTGGGTAACCGATTTATTGGCTAGTGCAGCCTAATGAGCTCAAACTGCTGAAGAATTAAGAAGCAGGTGAGTCGGCAAATGCCTGGCTCACCGAGATTTGACAAAATGTTTTATGCTGCAGGCGCTGCTGTCGGCGGATTTTCTTGTGGGTTACTAGCAATAACGCCTGGTTTTTGAATGATACCCAGAGCTAATTTTTTATCAAATAGCTGTTGTGCAGCATAATTGGCCCCTTTGGGAATGTTTAGCAATTCTAGCCCGGGTTTAATTTGAGTTGCTAATTGTCGTGCAACTTCCATACCTACTTTAGCCACAGCGACGGTTACTGGGACTACTAATGGACCTGGCATTTCTATCTCTCCTCACTAAAATAAATCTGTTTCAAATACAAGGGCTTAATCACTTCTGGATTAACCGACTTGATTCTTTGCCCATAGACTTTATCCGTTTTAATCGGGATATCATTGGGCACCTTAAAGACCAATAACACGTATTTTTTATTGTGGTCTTTGTTAAATATCTTATCGAAGCGATTTAAGCTCACTTCTATATGGTGTTTTACCTCGGATAATTTACCCGTAAAATATTGATTCGAGCTGTGCTTACCACTGCCGTCGTCGGTATAGTTGCGGGAATTCTGGAAATTGCGCTCTTGGGCAATCGCCACCGCTTCTACCATTAAATCGACGAGGGGCATGTCCAGAAAATTACTGGGCACATCGCAAATCATATACAAACTATTCGGCCATTCCTCAACGGGGCGTTTGTCCGGATCAAGAAATATGCTTTTCATTGCTACACCTTAGACCAACATTTAAATTAGCTTAACTATAGTCTAACTTTTATTATAACACAAAATTATTAAGAAAACATTAAGGAATATAATAAAATCAAGGGGATACCCCTTTAATTTACCCTGGAATAAAGCCTAAACCGCCTATTTTAGTGTATAAAAAATACAAAAATGACTGTCTTCAATACTTATGGTTTGGCGACATAGTCTTCGGGGAGCTCTAATTCCAAGGTTTTAATGCGGCGGCTATCAGCCTGCAATACCTTAAAGTTTAAGCCATCAAAGCTAATGCGCTCGCCTTTTTTGGGAAGATGGCCCAATTTGGTGACCAAAATACCGCCGACGGTATCGAATTCTTCATCGCTCCATTTCAGGTTAAAATAGTCGTTAAATTCTTCAATAGGCGTTAAGGCTCTGATGGTAAAATGGCGTTTATCGTGGCTGGTGATGTTGGCTTCTTCGTCGATGTCGTATTCATCCTCAATTTCCCCCACAATTTCTTCCAGCACATCTTCGATGGTGATCAAACCTGAAACGCCGCCATATTCATCGACGACAATGGCCATGTGGTTGTATTC
>CAMFJO010000150.1 GCA_945956945.1 uncultured Legionellales bacterium
GTCTTTAAATGTGCAAAATAATAATCTAAAAAAGCATATTTTATATCTTGACGACCTTCGCCACTGGTGCCCGAAGGAAAGTACAAAGATGCAACATTAAAGTGTTTGAACTCAGCCCAAATGGCTCTCCCTTCTGCATCAAACAATTCGTGTCCTAAGCCGGAATGCACTCGCAGGGGTTCTTCTTTGCTATAGATAGCAACACCACTGTATCCTTTCTTCTGAGCCGCAAAATAATGGCAATGATAACCTTGAGGCCAGAATAGGGTATCGCCTAATTGGGCGGTCTCAGCACGTACTTCTTGTAAACAAACGACATCGGCATCTTGGGATCTGAGCCAGGCATAGAGCCCTTTTTTAGCAGCACTGCGAATGCCATTGACGTTTAGTGTTATAATGCGTTTCATAGTGAGCGTCCTTTAGTTTGGGGGAAAAATGAGCCGTTCTTTACAAAAAGAATTTATTGCTTATGCCTTAGAGCATGAAGCCTTGCGCTGGGGAGAGTTTACTTTAAAATCTGGGCGTATCAGTCCTTACTTCTTTAATGCCGGTTATTTTAATACGGGGGAAAGCCTGGCACAACTGGGTTATTTCTATGCCAAAGCCATCGGTGATGCAGGGATAAATTTTGATATGCTGGTGGGACCAGCCTATAAGGGGATTCCTTTGGTGTGCGCAACCGCAATGGCGCTAGCGGAACATTCTCGCCAAAATGTACCTTATGCCTTTAACCGTAAAGAAATTAAGGATCACGGTGAAAAGTCTTTATGGGTAGGCGCCCCCGTAGCAGGACGCGTGCTGATTGTAGATGATGTCATTACGGCGGGTACTGCCATACGCGAAATCATCGGCTTAATTGAAACTGCCGGTGCAATTCCTTGTGGGGTGGTGGTGATGTTGGACAGGCAGGAAAAAGGATTAGGTGAGATATCGGCAATCCAAGAAGTAGAAAATACCTACAATATACCGGTTTTCAGTATCGCTACCTTGAATGATTTATTGGTGTATGCTGCCGCTGATAAAAATTTAGTGCGAGTTTTGGCTTCCATGGAAGCCTATAGAGCCCAATATGGGGTAAATAGCCACTAGCATGAATAGCACAGTATCTAAGGCTCTTATATCTTCTTCTACCGCAGATTTGAAAAAATTGATTCATGCGAAAGAAAAGGCAATAGCGAAGGAAAAAAGAATAAATTATTGGCGTACAGTGGCTATTGTGATCATGGGGTTGATTATTTCTATCGGTTTAGCGATTCTTTCTGATGCAGCTTTGTCCCATTCTATTTTTTTAGGGGGGGTTGGGTTAACTGTAATGATAACGGCCGTACAGTATTATAAAAATCAGAGCGAAAGAAAAATAACACAATTAAAACAAGAACAACAATTGCTCATTAAACACGTCAAAAAAAGGATAGCGATAGCCGCAAGCGGTGGATTGTCTGCCCCGAATGTCAGTATCATTAAAAAGCAGGAGGCAACCTCCTCAACGGCTAAACTCAGTACCCATAGCGATACTTTTCTACACCATTCTGAAGAGCTCCCTGGGCTAGAATATGTGGACGGGATCAAGCTCCCCTTGTAAGGGGGGGGGAAATATTTTATAGTACAGCTCAACAGACCCTAATATTGATAACAGAAAGGAGAGATTTTTCTATGAAATTAACAGGATTAATGATATCGGCAATTGTCATGGCCAGTTTAACAGGTCTAAGTTTGGCTGCTACTCAAAGCAGTGAAACGGCAAAGCCTGCTTTAATAGATGATGCGGCTGCTTCAGCGGCCGCCAATTTAAACAATGCCGATACGGCTAACGGTACAGATTCTGGGGCCGATACCAATGATGACGCTGCTGGTACCGATGATGGTTCTTTTGACAACAACATGATGGACGATGACTCATCGGATGATGATTCTAGCGACACCAATGATGACAGCGACAGCAGCGATGATAATGGGAATAATGATTAAGCTGGGTGTTTTCACTGAAAGCAAATGAGCTAACCAAACCGCGACCGTCAGAGAGCGGAAGCGCGGTTATATCCCAGTGAATAAGCACTATTTAACCGCTCCCTAAGGGGAGCGGCCCGGTCGATGAGTGAAGGGGCTTAATGCTATGCAAAAAAATTATTTCAATGCTCTGGCAGCTTCCATCGGTTCTGGTCTTGAATATTTCGCCTTTATTTCTTTTGCCTTACAAGCGCAATACATCGGTGCACTGTTCTTCCCCCAAGATGCCCGTATTCAGGGTGTACTCAATACTTTTTTGATTTTCGCAACAGGCAGTTTTGTTACGGTGATTGGCGGTTGTATTTTTGGTGCTTTGGGAGATCGTTTTGGACGTAAAAGCATGTTTATCTATGCTATTTTGCTGATGAGTTTGGCCAGCTTAGGAATTGGGATTTTACCCGTTCATTGGGGATGGATCAGTTTAGGCCTATTAATTGTTTTTAGAGTTTTACAAGGTATTTCCCAAGGTGCTGAACTTCCTGGTGCCATTACTTTTATTGTAGAGCATGCAGAGGATCATAATAAAGGTTGGTTGTGTGGACTGATGTTTTTAGGAGTGGGTTTGGGTGCGGGGCTCGCGACTTCTATTAATGTTGTGTTGACACATTTTTTATCTTTTGAGGAAATGCTGGCATATGGTTGGCGAATCCCTTTTCTTGCCTCAACCGTGCTGGGTTTGCTGGGTTTGATTTTGAGACGCAGAGTAACAGAAACCCCCGTTTTTCTAAAAATTCATTCATCTGCTGCGCCACTATCGCAACGAGAGCCGGGATCTTTTTATATCGTTCATCTTCTTTTAGGTTTTGGCTTGGTTTTTCTAGGCGCCATCTTGGTATCTTTAGGGTTATACTGGCCTGCATTTTTAAGCAATTATTATCATTTTGATATGGAGCAGGTATTTTTTTCCATTATGTTGGCGTTTATTCTGACGGCATTTTTGTTGCCTGTCTTTGGGGCTTTGGGGGATCGCTATGGTCGTGGCAAGCTATATCTTGTGGGTGTCGTATTGGTGATAGTCTTCATGCCCTTATTGTTTGAGGTATTGGCTAAAGGTCAACTGATTGCTTTTTCATTGATTTATTATCTTTTAATTGTTGTTTTGGCTGCTAATTACCCTGTTATGTTAACGGAGCTTTTTCCGCCACAACATCGCTTTTTATCGGTGGCTATAAGTTATGCTGGTTGCTATGCGATTGCCAGTTTTGCTCCCGCGCTTGCAGCATTCCTGTTATTGCGTCAGGGCAATGATCATGGTCTGTTAATTCTCATCGAAAGCGCGGGTGTTATTGGTTTATTGGCGGGGTTGGGGTATATTAAAATACGGCGAAAATATTAAAATTGGGTTGTTCTCGCATTTTGTCTGTTTAGTATCTTAGTACGAACAATGAGAGATAATGTTAAGCAATTGCCTCAAGGGCTGTCTGCCCTAGTGTCAAACACGCCGTGAATACTTCCCTGTAGGCTCGGGCGCCGCATCCATGCGGCGCACGGTTTGACACCTAGGGACAGCCAGCTCCTTGAGGCGTCTCATGTAGTTCTTCTGCGTAACTTCGCATCTTCAAGTGCGAGCGGTAAAATCAAAATCCTTTTTCGTAAGACAAAGCAGCATCATTGCTGCTGTTAGGAAAAGCATAACTTACATCACCACCTGCCAGGGTATTGTTATTGGTGCGTGCGTTACTGATGTTGGTATTAGTCGTCGATTGCATCGGACCACCCGTGATACCAAAAGACCAGGAACCTTGTTGTGTGGGCGTTGTGACATTAATATCATTGGATAAGGGCATGGTGGTATTATCTGTATTTTCAGCATAAACAGAATAATTTGCAAAAACCAATCCTAAGAATAACGACAAAATAAACTTTTTCATGCTAACTCCTCAAATTAGTGCCGGTTAACCCCATGTCAGCAGGCTCTAAAATACGACAGAAATCTTGGCTTTTATCATAGAACATTTTTTTCAGAAGCACAATAAAAAGATTGTTTCCAGGGGCTCTGTTTAGGGTCTGTTGACATT
>CAMFJO010000151.1 GCA_945956945.1 uncultured Legionellales bacterium
GATTATGATATAGAACGTGCGCAAAGCGGTATTGTGTACATTGATGAAATCGATAAAATTGCGAGAAAAACAGACAGCCCTTCTTTAACCCGTGATGTATCTGGTGAAGGTGTGCAACAGGCTTTATTAAAATTGATTGAAGGCACGGTTGCTTCGGTACCGCCTCAGGGTGGACGTAAACATCCGCAACAAGAATTTTTACAAGTAGATACGAGCAATATTTTATTTATTTGTGGTGGTGCTTTCTCAGGACTGGAAAAAATTATCCAAGATAGAACGTCCAAATCGAGTATTGGTTTTACGGCGACCATACGCAGTGAGGTCGATGAAAAACAAAATATAGGGACTATTTTGGAAAAGATCGAACCCGAAGATCTGATTCGTTTTGGTTTGATCCCTGAATTTGTAGGTCGCTTACCGGTGGTGGCTACTTTGGATCAACTGGATGAAGCTTCTTTGGTTTCCATTTTACAAGATCCCAAAAACTCTTTAACCAAGCAATATAAGCTGTTATTTGACATGGAAAATGTAGAGTTGGAATTTAGGCCAGAAGCTTTGCGGGCAGTAGCGAAAAAAGCGCTGGAACGTAAAACAGGTGCTAGAGGATTACGTTCTATTCTGGAGCATGTGCTGCTCAATGCTATGTATGAACTGCCGGGTTTAGAAAATGTTGCTAAAGTGGTGGTAGATGAGAATGCCATTTTAGGTAAGAGCGATCCTTTGATTGTGTATCAACAAGCTGAAAGTGAGAATGCTAAACCAGAAACAGCGCTAAAAAAACTGAAAAAAAGCAAGCCAAAAATTGAACGAAAGGCTGCCGAATAGTAAATAGGATATATTATGTCAGATCTACCCCTGCATGCTGAACAGAAACTCGTAATGCCTGCTTTGGCTTTACGGGATGTTGTGATTTTCCCCCACATGGTATTGCCCTTGTTTGTTGGCCGAGAAAAATCGATTGCGGCCCTGGAAGCAGCATCCCAAGGCGATAAATGGATTTTTTTAACGGCACAAAAGGATTCCGATAAAGACGATCCTTTAAGTAGCGACTTGTATGAGCTCGGTTGTGTGGGCCGCGTTTTACAAATGTTAAAATTGCCCGATGGTACCGTTAAAGTTTTGGTTGAGGGCTTACAGCGCGGTAGGGCATTAGAATATGTCAGCGATGAACCTTATTATCAGGCAATGGTAGAAGTATTGGCGCAAGGGACGGTTTCTGAGAGAGAAAATGAAGCCTTAAGCCATTTGATTTTGTCTGAATTTGAAAAATACCTTAAAAACAATCGTAAAGTCCCCGCAGAAATTCTATCTTCTTTGATGGGAATTGATGACGTCGCGCGTTTGTCTGATAGTGTGATTGCCCATTTACCACTAAAGCTGACGGTAAAACAGCAGCTATTAGAAATATTGGATGTGCCTAAAAGAGTGGAGGAGCTTATTTCTTGCATAGGCTCTGAACTTGAAATTATGGAAATGGAAAATCGCATTAAGGGCCGTGTCAAGGGACAGATGGAGAAAAGACAACGCGATTATTATCTAAATGAGCAACTAGAAGCCATCAAAAAAGAGATGACGGGCGAAGAAGGTGCCGAGGATGAGGTCAAACAACTCGAAGAGAAAATAAAATTATTACCAGAGTCGGTACGAGAAAAAGCACAATCTGAATTAAAGAAATTGAATGCGATGCCGCCTATGTCGGCAGAAGCGAGTGTTTCGCGAAATTATTTGGATACTTTGGTCAATGTGCCATGGACAGAAGCGACACCTGTGAATAAAAATTTGCGTGAAGCCATCGATATTCTGGAAAAAGATCATTATGGCTTGAAAGAAGTAAAAGAACGCATTATTGAGTATATTGGTGTGCAACAGCGTGTGCAAAAAGTTAAGGGCCCGGTGTTGTGTTTTGTAGGTCCTCCTGGCGTGGGGAAAACTTCTTTAGGGGAATCTATTGCGCGTGCGACGGGTCGACATTTTGCTCGAGTGTCCTTAGGCGGTGTGCGTGATGAAGCAGAAATTCGTGGCCACAGACGTACCTATATAGGCGCTTTGCCCGGAAAAATTATTCAAAAATTGATTAAGGCCAAAGTGCGAAATCCCTTATTTCTACTCGATGAAGTCGATAAAATGGCCATGGATTTCAGAGGAGATCCTGCGTCTGCCTTATTAGAAGTATTGGATCCAGAGCAAAATAACACGTTCAATGATCATTATCTCGAAGTGGATTACGATCTCTCTGATGTCATGTTTATTTGCACGGCCAATTCCTTGAATATCCCTGAGGCGCTCTTGGATAGGATGGAAGTGATCCGCTTAGCCGGTTATACCGAAGATGAAAAAATCAATATTGCTAAACGTCATCTCTTAAGCAAACAAATGGCTATTCATGGCTTAGCCAATAAAGAATTTAGCATGTCCACGGATGTGTTGCGCGATATCATTCGTTATTACACGCGTGAATCGGGGGTGCGAAACCTCGAGCGCGCGATTGCCAAATGCTGTCGAAAAGCGGTTAAAGAATTACTGATTGAAAAAGGCCGTAAAAAAATTCTCATCACCAAACGCAATTTAGAGCATTATTTAGGCGTGGAAAAATTCCGCTTTGGTAAAGCGGATGAAGAAGATCGTGTTGGCCAAGTTACGGGCCTTGCCTGGACACAAGTAGGCGGTGAATTATTGACGATAGAAGCCTGTGCGGTGGCCGGTAAAGGTAAAGCGACCTACACGGGGCATCTGGGGGATGTCATGCAGGAATCGATACAAGCCGCGATGACGGTTGTGCGCAGCCGTGCCAAACAATTGGGCATACACCCCGATTTTTATACGAAAATGGATATTCATGTGCATGTCCCAGAAGGGGCCACCCCTAAAGATGGGCCTAGCGCAGGTATTGGCATGTGTACGGCGTTGGTATCTGCATTAACGGGTATTCCCGTTAAAGCAAGTGTGGCCATGACGGGGGAAATTACTTTGCGTGGTGAAGTATTACCGATAGGTGGATTGAAGGAAAAATTACTGGCAGCGCATAGAGGCGGTATTAAGACGGTATTGATCCCTTATGAAAACAGGGCGGAATTAAAAGAAATTCCTGCCAATATTACTAAAAGCTTGGTCATTAAACCAGTGCGTTGGATTGATGAAGTATTGACCTTGGCGCTGGATCACTTACCAACTCCTTTAAAAGAGAAAGAAAAAATAATAGGTACTGAAGTAATAGGCGAGGTGATATTGGATAAAGAAGCCAAACGAGGTTCTAAAACGCAGCGCTCTAAAACCGATCGCCCTCATTAAGTGTCGTAGTTAAAGGTCTTAAATCATCATGCAATTTTCTGAAAATTGGTTACGTACTTGGGTGAACCCTGATATTTCTAGCGAAAAAATGATTGCGCTGTTTACGGCCTTAGGCCATGAATTGGATGAATCTACCCCCGTTGCAGGCGCTTTTTCCAATGTGCTTATCGGTGAAGTTTTAAAGGTCGAGCCCCATCCCGATGCCGATAAATTGCGTGTGTGTACTGTAAAGGTATCCTCACAAGCCGAACCATTGAATATTGTGTGTGGTGCCAGCAATGTGCGCGCCGGTTTGAAAGTAGCGGTAGCCATGGTAGGTGCCGAATTGGATGGCGGTGCCATTAAAATAAAACGTTCGCGTTTGCGTGGCGTAGAATCAGAAGGCATGTTATGTTCTGCCAGTGAATTGGGTCTGACAGACAGCAGTGAGGGTATTTTAGAATTGCCCGCTGATGCTCCCTTAGGAGAGGATGTTAGACGTTATTTACATTTAGACGATAAATCCATACGACTGGATTTAACCCCTAATAGAGGGGATTGTTTATCGATACGCGGCTTAGCCAGAGAATTGGCCATTGCCAGCGGCGAAACCATGCAATCGCCATTGACGACGCCCGTTATTGCCGTACAAGCGCAACCTACACCCCAAGTGTTTATCGACGATGTTTTATCTTGTGGCCGTTATATGGGTAGAATCATTAGTGGGATCAATAACAATGTTCCTACGCC
>CAMFJO010000152.1 GCA_945956945.1 uncultured Legionellales bacterium
CATTGTTTTAGGCGGCCCTGCCTTGCGTATTGGTTTGGGTGGTGGAGCATTGTCTTCACAAGTATCTGCTGATCAAAATAATATACTGGATTATGCCTCAGTCCAGCGCGCCAATCCTGAAATGCAACGTCGTGCTCAAGAAGTCATTAACCACTGTTGGGCTTTGGGACGACACAATCCCATACTCAGTATTCACGATGTAGGCGCGGGAGGATTATCCAATGCAATTCCAGAATTGGTCTATGAACATGAATGCGGCGCCCATATAGAGTTACGCGCTATTCCTAGCGCAGATGACAGTTTATCTCCTTTAGAACTGTGGTGTAATGAAGCCCAAGAACGGTATGTCCTGGTGATAACGGAAGATAGATTAGCTGAATTTTCTGCCATAGCATCACGTGAACAATGTTTATTTGCTGTCGTGGGAACCGTCACTGCAACAACACAGTTGGTGGTATATGATAGTCTTCATAAAAACAATATTGTCAATATGGATTTGAAATTTCTATTAGGTAATAGCAACGATTTAATACGTATGGTGACCCGACCCGCTAAAAGAAATGCTGTATTCGATCACACACACATCCAGTTAGAAGATGCTTGTCTGCGCGTATTGAAACACCCCACAGTCGCCAGCAAAAACTTTTTAATTACCATTGGGGATCGCAGTGTAGGCGGCTTAACTTACCGCGATCAGATGGTAGGGCCCTGGCAAGTTCCGGTGGCCGATGTTGCTGTTACGGTATCCGATTTTTATCAGCACAGCGGTGAAGCGATGGCGGTCGGTGAGCGAAGCCCAGTGGCGGTTATTGACCCGCCAGCCTCAGGCCGGCTGGCAGTAGGCGAAGCCATTACCAATATGGCGGCAGCTGCTATAGACAAATTAAGCGATATTAAATTATCTGCCAATTGGATGGCGGCATGCGGCATTAACGATGAAGAAGCTGCCCTGTGGGATACCGTTAAAGCGGTGACGATAGAATTGTGTTTGAAATTAAATCTTACCATTCCTGTTGGCAAAGATTCATTGTCCATGCAGACACAATGGCGAGAAGAGGGGAAAGAACAGCAGGTCATCTCTCCCTTGACATTGATTGTGTCTGCCTTTGCGCCGGTCAGCGATGTGCGCTTAAGTTTAACCCCACAATTACAAATTACCTACGATGATTCAGTGTTGTTATTGATTGATCTGGGCTTCGGCAAGAATCGTTTAGGCGGCTCGATTTTGAGTGAAGTGTATGGCGCAGCCGGTAAGGGTAAAACACCGGATGTGGACGATCCGCTAGTATTAAAACAATTCTTTCATGCCATACAAGCATTGAATAGAAACAATCATATTCTGGCTTATCACGATCGATCTGATGGTGGATTATTCGCGACGCTCGTCGAAATGGCTTTCGCCGCGCACACGGGTTTAACCATTAACCTGGATGCTTTGGGAGACGATCCCATCGCCAGTTTATTTGCTGAAGAATTGGGTGCGGTGATTCAGGTTGAAAAAACGCATTTATCAGCAGTATTGGCCCAATTGACGGAGCATGGATTAAAACATTGTAGCCATGTTATCGGTGAAGTCGCCATTAACGAGGTCATCTCTTTTTATCATCGCGGTAAAAAAATTCTGGAAGAGCATCGCGCCGCTTGGCAGAGTGCCTGGAGTGAGGTGAGTTTCAGGCTACAAGCTTTAAGAGACAATCCTGCTTGTGCACAAGCAGAATTTTCCCGCATTGCTTTATTAAACGATCCGGGGCTATACAGCTCCCCCAGTTTTGAATTTAAAGAGAATATTTTAGCGCCTTATCTGGATTTCGGTATTAAACCCAAAGTAGCCATATTGCGTGAAGTCGGCGTCAATGGTCAGGTAGAAATGGCGGCAGCCTTTATGCAAGCGGGTTTTGTCGCGGTGGATGTGCACATGTCCGATCTGGTGAATAAACGATTCCGTCTGGACGATTTTAAAGTTCTGGCCGTTTGTGGTGGTTTTTCTTTTGGCGATGTTTTGGGTGCGGGTCGTGGCTGGAGCGAAAGCATTTTAAGGAATCCCGAGTTGAAAGACATGTTCAGCCGTTTCTTTCATCGTCCTGATACTTTAACCTTGGGGGTTTGCAATGGCTGTCAAATGTTATCGCAGCTGCAAGAGATTATCCCAGGCGCTGTGAATTTTCCTCGCTTTATCGCCAATGCCTCACAACAATTTGAAGCACGAATGGTGATGGTAGAAGTTACTAACAGTCCGGCTATTTTGTTAAAAGACATGGTGGGTTCGCGTTTGCCGATTATCGTTTCGCATGGTGAAGGCTTGGCGCAATGGTCCAATGCTGAATTAAAAAACAAGGCTTTGACCGCCTTGCGCTATTTGGATCACCAAGGCAATGCCACGACGCAATATCCTTTTAATCCCAATGGCAGTGCCGAAGGGGCTACTGCTTTTAGCAGTAGTGACGGCCGTGTTCTCATCATGATGCCGCATCCAGAGCGTTGCTATAGGGCCTGGCAATGTTCCTGGCGTGCACCTGAATGGACGGAATACACGCCCTGGCAGCGGTTGTTTGCTAATGCTAGAGTGTGGGTGGGGTAAGAGCATTAAGAATATAATTTTCTGCGCAAAAAGAGAGCATATTCTATCCTTGCATTTGAAATAAAAATAAACTATAATTTCAATTGAAATTGCGAGGTGGTTATGAAAAATACACATCCTAAGAAACATCCTATTGAAGGCGCGGTTCTATGGCAAGCAGTAGCTAATCTGGCAGAAGCTTATGAATTAAGTCGTAAAGATCTGGAAGACATGCTGGGTTTTAGTCAAGCAACTTTAAGCCGTCTTTATCAAAAGAATGGCAGTATTGATCCGCAGTCAAAAGAAGGGGAGTTAGCTATCTTGTTAATTCGTCTTTATCGCAGCTTATCTGCTAATTTAGGCGGAGATGATGAAGCGGCGAAAATTTGGCTTAAGAGCTATAACCATTATTTTAATGAATCTCCCTTACAACATATTCGAAAAATTACAGGACTGACAGAAGTGATTTTTTACCTTGATGCTATGCGAGGAAAATTATGAATCTTTGGGAGAAATATGACGGTATATCGTACCTCCATTCTTTGACAGTAACTCCTTGGCGGGTGGTGGAAGCACAAGAAAAAGTTTATACTCGAAAATTGGTTTCTTCCGGTGAAGAGTTGGATATACTCGAAGAGCTCATTGAAAGTAGTAAGCCGAAGATAGATAAATCTATTCAGAACGATTATCATTATTTATTATTTAGCCCTTTTCGCTATCCCCCCTTAAAACATGGTTCTCGTTTTGGAAGAATTTTTGAACCTTCTTTGTGGTATGGTGCCTTGAAAGTTGAAACGGCACTGAGAGAGATAGCATATTATCGATTATTATTTCTTCATGATACTGAAGCTAGTTTAAAATTGAATATACCCTTGTCGGCTTATTCTGTAAAGGCGGTTAGTGAGAAAAGTGTCGATCTGACTAAAAGACCTTTTGAAGATTTCTGTAAGAAAATCTCTTCTCCTTTGAGTTATGAATATAGCCAACCATTGGGAACCGCGATGCGAAAAGATTCTGTGGAGTTGTTTCTATATTATTCAGCGAGAACAAAAATTCCAGAAAAAAATGTAGGAGTTTTCTACCCACATGTATTTATTGATAAAAAACCCTTACAGGAACCATTAAGCTGGAACTGTTATGCCGATAAAACCGTAGTAGAATTTAGACCTGTCAGTAGATTGGAGAAAAGAGAAGACATCATCTGTTATTTAAAAGATTTTTTACAAAATGGCAATTTGAGCTATGCATCCAGTTCAATCTAAAATTAAATTTTCTATTTCTGGAAACGTCACTCCATGAAAATCTATGTTGATGCAGACGCTTGCCCTAATACGATAAAAGAAATTTTATACAAAGCCGCATTGCGTTGTCAGTGTGAATTGATACTGGTAGCGAATCAACCTTTATTTGTACGTAAACACCCTTTAATTAAAACCATACAAGTCAGTAAAGGCTTCGAT
>CAMFJO010000153.1 GCA_945956945.1 uncultured Legionellales bacterium
CCACAGTGAAGCCCGTTACCGTGGAAGTCATCTCGCTTGACTGGAAATGGCTGTTTATTTACCCAGAATACAAAATCGCTACCATCAATTACTTGCGTATTCCTCAAGGTACACCGATTGATTTTAAAATAACAGCTGCTGCGCCAATGAATTCTTTTATCATTCCACAATTAGGCGGCCAAATTTATGCCATGACGGGTATGACGACGCAATTGCATTTACAAGCGGATAAACCGGGTGTCTATCGTGGTTTTGCGGCTAATTATACCGGCATTGGTTTTGCCAATATGAATTTTGTGGCCGAAGCAACTTCGATGCAGGATTTCGAAAATTGGGTGAAAGAAGTTCAAGCCAAGCCAGGAAAATTAAGCGCGGCTGTTTTTTGGAATGAACTAGTGCCCCCTTCGGACAAAAATCCGGTCACTTATTTTGGTAGCGTGGATGCTGGTTTATTCGATGATATTGTGATGGATTACATGATGCCTAATATGGGACAGCCAGCAGTCGTATCCGATCCTAAACCAATTTTGTCCAGTGAAATTCAACCATAATGAGGAAATAACCATGTTAGAGACATTGATAGGAAAACTGAGTAATCCTCAGGAAGTTTTTCCCTATATGTATGAACCTGTCAGTCAGCAAATCATTATTTTCTCGATGCTGGCTTTTATCGTTCTAGCTGGGGTTGCGGTGCTGGGTAGCATTACCTATTTCAAGAAATGGGGTTATCTATGGCGTGAATGGATAGTCACTGTTGATCATAAACGTATTGGTGCCATGTATCTTATTGTTGCTTTTGTGATGTTGGTGAGGGGATTTGCGGACGCTGTGATGATGCGGGTTCAGCAAGCAATGGCCGCTAGCCCTTCCGATGGCTATCTGGTTCCGCAGCATTTCGACCAGATTTTTACAGCGCATGGCGTTATTATGATTTTCTTTGTCGCTATGCCACTGATGTTTGCCATGTTTAATCTGGTGGTGCCACTGCAAATTGGTGCCCGCGATGTCGCTTTTCCTTTTTTAAATGCAGCCAGCTTTTGGCTTTTTGTGGCCGGCGCCTTATTGGCCAATGTGTCCTTATTAATTGGTGATTTTTCTCACGCAGGTTGGCTAGCCTATCCTCCTTTTTCAGAGATTGCCTACAGTCCAACGGTCGGCACGGATTATTATATTTGGGCCATTCAGATATCGGGCATTGGCACGCTTTTATCGGGTATCAACTTTTTCGTGACTATTCTTAAAATGCGTTGTCAGGGTATGACCTTAATGAAGATGCCCATTTTTACCTGGACTGCCTTGTGTTCTTCTATTTTGGTGATGCTGATATTCCCAGTATTAACCATTGCCTTGGCCCTATTAGGCCTAGATCGTTACATGGATATGCATTTCTTCACCACGACCTTTGGTGGTGATCAAATGATGTATGTGAATTTGATTTGGATCTGGGGACATCCTGAAGTGTATGTGCTGGTTTTACCCGCTTTTGGTATTTATTCCGAAATTGTGGCGACTTTTTCTCGCAAACCCTTATTTGGTTATGTCACTATGGTATGGGCAACCGCGGTGATTACCGTGTTGTCTTTCATCGTCTGGGCACACCATTTCTTTACCATGGGTGCAGGCGCCGATGTCAATGCGGTGTTTGGTATTTTAACCATGATCATCTCTGTACCCACGGGTGTCAAAGTGTTTAATTGGCTTTTTACCATGTACCGAGGACGCATCACCTTTACTTCTCCGATGTATTGGATGATGGGATTTTTCGTAACCTTCACTATCGGCGGTATGACAGGCGTCATGCTGGCAGTTCCGGGTATTGATTTTCAGGCCCATAACAGCGCATTTTTAGTAGCGCATTTCCACAACACGATTATTGGTGGCGTCGTATTTGGATATTTTGCCGGGTTGACTTATTGGTTCCCCAAAATGTTTGGCTTTAAACTCAATGAGCGGCTGGGTAAGTGTGCTGCTTGGTGTTGGGTGATAGGCTTTTTTGTTGCATTCGTGCCGATTTATATTGCAGGCGGTTTAGGCTTGACACGTCGGCTATACCATTATGATGCCGCAACGGGTTTTCAACCTTACTTGATTGTGGCAGCGATTGGCGCTGGTATTATTGCCTTGGGCGTTGTCTTCCAGGTATTACAAATAATTGTGAGTATTAAAAATAAAAACAAACCAGAGTATAGAGATCTAACGGGAGATCCCTGGAATGGGCGTACTTTAGAATGGGCTACTTCCTCACCGCCAGCCTTCTATAATTTTGCGCGCGATCCTGAAGTCACCTGTATCGATGCTTTTTGGGAGCAAAAAGAAAAAGGTTTGGACGTACAGGGCAAACCTAAAAATCAGTCTAGGCCGTATCACGCGATTCATATGCCAAAGAATACCGCCATGGGCTTTATAATTGGGATCTTGGCCTTTATCTTTGCTTTTGCAATGGTCTGGCATATCTGGTGGTTAGCGATCGTGGGATTGGTTGCCTCTATAGGGGCTATCATCGTACGTTCTTTCAACTACGATATAGACTATTATGTTCCGGTGAAAGAAGTAGAGCGTATTGAACTTAAACATCAACAAGAAATGACAATGGTGAAACCATGAATACAAATTCTATAGCTTTAGGGGGCGATGCACCTGCGCATCATTTCGATGGTTCAAAAAACGTGTTTGGTTTTTGGATCTACATTATGACCGACTGCATTTTGTTTGCGACCTTATTCGCTGTGTATGCTGTCCTTCATACCCATACCTATGGGGGGCCGAATGCCAAAGAACTTTTTAGCTTACCTTTTGTGTTGACAGAAACTTTATTGTTATTAACCAGCAGCTTTACCTATGGGCTGGGAATGTTAGCAATACGTACCCAGGCCAGTGCCGAGGCATTGGTCCGTTGGCTGTGGGTAACCTTTATCCTGGGGTTTTGTTTTATTGCCATGGAAATATATGAATTTCATAATTTATACCTTGAAGGGCATACCTGGGCAAGTAGCGCTTTCTTGTCTTCGTTCTTTACTTTAGTGTCTACACATGGTTTGCATGTTACGCTGGGGTTAATCTGGATGTTGGCAATGATATTCCAAGTAAAGAAACATGGTATTACGCCACTGACCAAAACCAAGTTAACTTGTTTAGGCTTATTCTGGCATTTCTTGGATATTGTGTGGATTTTTGTTTTCTCAGTGGTTTATTTGATGGGGGCAATTTAAGATGACAAAGCATGAAACACATTTTGATGTGGATACTGGGGCTGCCTGCGGTACCTATAAAACCTATGTGAGGGGTTTTTTGTTATCGGTTCTATTAACCTTAATGGCTTTTTGCATGGTCGGTTTTGGTGGCTTTGGTTTGTCTAAAGCGGCACTATATGTGGCAGTAGCTGCTCTGGCCATTATACAACTGTTTGTGCAATTGGTATTTTTCTTACATTTGAGCACCCATTCTAAATCTTCCTGGAATTTACTGAGTTTTATATTTACTCTAGTAATGGTAGCCATTTTAGTGGTGGGCACGATGTGGATTATGTATAATTTGTACGCAAATATGGGTATGAATGCAATGGCAATGTCTTAAAGCCTGTGAGACGCTTCGTCTTTCCAACTGCGCGTTTGAAAGACGAAGAATATATTTCCTGATCGTTATTTAAATCCGAAGAGTGTGTTAAACTTGGCTTTAATTTGAGGATGCCAAGAGAAATAACCACTGATGAAGCTAAAAACCTGGAAATCTCGCTTGTGGCTAGGGTTATGGCTCTTTTTTATTGCGCTATTTATGGTCTTAGGTTTTTGGCAATTGCATCGTTACCATTGGAAAAAAGAGTTAATGGCAAACTATGCAGAGCGTATACAAACAGCGCCCTTAACGATTGACCAATTAGAACAACCTGCAGATAAATTACTCTACCATCGGGTTACAATTTCGGGTGAGATCGGCCAAAAAGCCAATATTTATTGGCAGAATCGGTATTATCGGGATAGCTATGGTTATCATGTGCTAACACC
>CAMFJO010000154.1 GCA_945956945.1 uncultured Legionellales bacterium
GTCCTGATGGATTTTTTATACCTGCACTGGTTAAGGCCCTGGTGGTTATTGGCGATATTACCGCTCATTCTGCTATTTATACCTTTAGTGTTACAAACCTGGCGCGACAATGCCTGGCAGAAGATCTGCGATCCTCATTTGTTACCCCATTTATTAATCCTAAAAAAAACGGCTTCAACACGTATTAAAAAAGGATTGTTTTTTTTGGGATTTCTCTTAGCCATTATCGCTCTAGCTGGACCTTCTTATAAAACCATCCGTGCGCCGGTTTTTCAATTAAACACAGCCAGAGTCATGGTGTTCGATTTATCCACCGCGCAGTGGGCGAATGATATAGCACCCAACCGATTAACCCGCGCGCGGTTTAAACTATTGGATCTATTACAAGCACTCAAGGAAGGACAAACGGGTTTAATCTTATTTACGGCACAGGCTTTTGTGGCAGCGCCATTGACCCAAGACACACAAACCATTATCGCCCAAATTAATGAGCTATCTCCTGACATTATGCCAGTGCAAGGATACCAATTAGATTCGGCTTTATTAAAAGCACAAACCCTCCTACAAAAAGCGGGGGCTAACAAAGGCCATATTCTTGTTTTTAGCGCGCAAAATCCGGATAGTAAAGCTATCGCCACGGCCAAAACTTTAGCACGTCAGGGCTTTACGACAGACGTATTGTATATTGGCACAAGCACCGGGGCTTCCATCAAGACGCCCGCTGGTGAACTGGCTAAAGATGAAAAAGGCAATATCATTATTAGCCGCTTAGATATGCAGCAGCTATCTGCCCTAGCCAAAGCGGGCCATGGCCAATTGTGGTCACTGGATACTCCAACCCAAACTATCGTGGATACCTTAAATCCACAACACGCGGCTAAAAATACTAGTAAAACCCAGGCTACTCAGACTAGAATATGGTTAGACAATGGCTATATTTGGCTATGGCCTTTACTCATTTTAATATTGTGGTTTTTTCGTCGTGGACGGTTACAGGAGTTTTTACAGTGATAAGATCCAGGCTTTTTGCAGCAATCGTATTGATGGTGTGTTTTAACCCGGCGCACGCTTTAACCTGGGAAGATTTATGGCTGAATCAAGATCAGCAAGCTTATAATGCCTTGAGCCAAAATAACCCACAACAAGCAGCCTCACTATTTAAAAGTTCGCAGTGGCAAGGAGCTGCTTATTATCGTATGGGAGATTATCAAAAAGCGCTACTGGCTTTTATGAAAGCGAATGATGCCACTGCCTGGTACAATCGAGGTAATGCGCTAGTACATCTAGGGCAATATCAAGAAGCCATTCGCGCCTATGATAAAGCATTGTCTTTAGATCCTCATTTTGAAGATGCGCGTTTTAATGAAAACTTACTGAAACAATGGTTAAATAATTCTGGCTCTGCATCGACGCCACCAGAAACCACGCCCCCGGAAACAGCCTCAGAAGAAAGATCTCCGCCCCCTTTCAAACAAAATTATAAGAATAAAAAAAGTAACACCGATAATAACGCCACCGATGCTCCACCACAAAATAATACAGACTCTCCAGCGAAACCTTCGTCCGATCCGGGTTCACCGACTCCCACTCCAACTGAATCCACTCCAGCACCGGCCACTTCTTATGAGAGCCAACAGCAACAACAGTCCATGCAAAATATGAGTGACGATCCCGGTGGACTACTACAAAGAAAATTATCGCGTGATTATGCGCGCAGTCAACAACAAGGAGATTAGTCCATGAGGACAAAAGGTTTTTTATATAGCCTTAGTTTAGTATTATGGTTTAATGTGGTTATGGCAACACCTGTGGCGAGTGTGGATCGCACACAAATAAACGCTAATGATACACTAACCTTGCAAATCACCGATCAAGATGTGGGAAGTGATAATCCTGATCTTACGCCTCTTAGCACAGATTTTAATGTCACCTCTACGGTGCTGAGTACGGAAGTTCAAAGTATCAATGGCAAAGTCAGCCAAAAAAAAACCTGGACGATCGTATTAAATCCTAAACACAGCGGTACTTTCAAGATCCCCAGTTTGACTTTGGGAACCGATAAAACCGATCCCATTACTATTGAAGTTACTGGAGCAGCCGCTACGCCGACTAATCAGGAAGTATCGGCTAACAATCATCCCCCTATTTTTATGCAAACCACCGTAGCCCCTAAAAGCGTTTATGAAGGTCAGGCTGGTTTGTACACGGTTAAGATTTTTTATAATACTTCTGTGCGGGAGCCTTCCTTAACCATCCCCGATATGGACGGCGCCAAACTCATTCACGTTGGCAAAGATACCAATCAACAGACAATGATGGATGGACAAAACTACCAAGTCTTGGAACAACATTATGCTATTATCGCTCAACACGACGGGATCCTCGATTTGAAAAGTCCTACCTTGCAAGGTTTGCGTTTAGATCTCACGCGCAACGATTCTTTTAACAATCCCTGGCAGCCTTTTAGCATCAGCGCACCGGCCTTGTCTCTCAAAGTCAACACCGTTCCCGGCATGACCAAATCTTCGTGGTGGTTACCCAGCACTAAAGTTTTATTAACCGACAGTTGGGCGCAAAACCCGCCGCATTTTCAAAATGGTGTACCAGTAACACGCACCTTAACCTTAACCGCACAAAATGTCACAGCAGAACAATTGCCCACACTAGCGCCGGCACAGAGTGATGGTTTTCAATTATACCCCGATAAACCCCTCTTAAATACGGACAGTAATGGTTTTCAATTACAAGCAAGCCGTACTGAAAAAATAGCCTATCTTCCCAATACCAGTGGACAATTGACCATTCCGGCCATCAACATAGATTGGTGGGATACTGATAGCAACACGCCCAAAAAAGTCACGATTCCTGCTTACACCGTCACGGTGGCGGCAAGCGCGAATATCGCCCCCGATCACAATAAGGTATCAGCGCCGACCGTGTTGTCACTGGGTGAAAATGTGGTACAAACCAGTCCTCGCGATGACAGTGCCGATTGGACTAAAAGCCCTTTCTTTATTTTAAGTTTATTGTTGGGTGCTGCCTGGATAATCACGGTGGTATTGTGGTGGCGTAGCACCAAACCCAAAGCGCGTACCAAGATACACAATCCCCACAATAGTGAAGAAGTTAAAACCTTAAGGCAATTGCGTACTGAGCTCAGAATTGCCTGTCAGCAAAATAACGCTCTGGACGCTAAAGCCGCTTTATTGGCCATAGGTAAAGAATTATGGCCCTACGAAACCATTTTATCGGTGGGTGATTTGACTGAAAAGTTTCGACAACAGAAAACCAAAGAGTTGTTACAAGAATTAGAAAGTGTTTTATACAAAGAAACAACGCTCTGGCATGGTGCGCAATTATGGACCTCGTTGGATGAAGAGTTTCGGACAAAGGCTCAGGAAAGTACCGATCCAGATGATGTACTACCACATTTGTATTTGGAAGAAAAGAAATGATGGTTAGTGATTCCATTGGCCTGAAAACCCCATCTCTATGAGAAAGCATATTAATCCCCACCCCCTGCGGGCCGTCATTGCGAGGCGCGAAGCGCCGTGGCAATCCATAAGATCTCCTGGATTGCTTCGTCACTACGTTCCTCGCAATGACGGCCCACAGGGAAAAACCGCTTTACAGCACTTAATAAAAAATGAATCGATAAGTTTAAATTTTTAATAAGGAATACCTATGAACGCAGAAAAACCTCTCGTCATTATCACCGGCGCCAGTAAGGGCATTGGCAAAGAGACAGCCAATCTGTTTGCAAAAAGTGGTTTTAAGGTATTTAACCTATCTCGCGGAAAAAATGACAATCCCCAAATACAGAATATTTTACTCGATTTAGTTAATACCGATGATAACACCATTCAACAAACTTTATTGCCGCATATCCCGAAGCAGGGTCGCATCATTCTGATAAACAATGCGAGCGTCTGTTACAACGATACCGTAGAAACCTTTAACCTCCCAGACTGGCAAGCGACATTAAG
>CAMFJO010000155.1 GCA_945956945.1 uncultured Legionellales bacterium
CGATGCAGGTGATTCGGTGAAAAAAAATATGGCCGTCCTATTCATGGATATACGTAATTTCACCAGTTTTTCGGAGAAAAGAAATTCCGATATTGCATTTCATTTCATCAATGAATATTTAGCTGAAGTTACCCCCGTTATTCACCTCCACCATGGATTCATCGATAAATTTTTAGGTGATGGTATTATGGCTTTATTCCCAGGTGAAAACCATGAAGCATTAAAAGCTTGTACCATTATGAATCAAAAAATCATCACTTTTGCCAAAACCAAACACGATATGCACTTAGAAGTAGGCATGGGGCTACATTATGGGCCCTTGATGCTAGGGATAGTGGGTGAAGCCGAACACATAGAAGGCACAGTTATCGGTGACACAGTCAATGTAGCCTCGCGTTTAGAAGCTCTCAATAAAATGTTTCACACTCAATGTCTCATCAGTGACGCCGTTAAAAACACCTTATCGACTAAAGAACATTATCATTTACGACCTGTAGGCAGAATCCGTTTACTCGGCCGTATCGAAATTATGACGGTGTGGCAGTTATTAGATAATATCAGCGATCCAAGGGCCCGCGCCTTGCACATTCAACAATTACCTGTGTTTGAAAATTGCTATAAAGCCTATTTAGATCGCGATTTTGCAACCGCTCATGCAGGATTTTCAGCCCTACTCAAAGACAATCCCGACGATGGCGTTCTACGTTATTATCACCATGCCAGTGGTATGTATAAGCAAACTCCGCCGCCCCCAGAATGGCAAGCAGAGATAGAGATGCAATTTAAATGATTGCTCTGTCCTCGTCGTACTTCAAGATGTAAATTATAGATAACATCCTATCTACTCCCTTTGGCCGTCATTGCGAGGCGCGAAGCGCCGTGGCAATCCATAGAGATCTTTCTGGATTGCCACGCTTTCGCTAAAGCGAAAGCTCGCAATGACGGCCCATAGGGAGGAGCGAGTACACTAAACTACTTCGCATCTTCAAGTGCTTTCGGTATATACCAACGCACTTGGAAATGCGGGAATCGAGCAAAGAATATCTCAAAACAAAGCATAATTCGTGAAGCGGGGTGGCCAGCGACAGAGGCCTCCGGCGCAGGAACGAGCACGACGGAGAGGTCGCTGGACAGGACCCCGCGTACTCGACGCTCAAATACCACAATCCTAAATGCGCTCACTCTATACCTATCGTACCTGAAAAGCGAAATCCAAACAGAAAAACTGCATGAGACGCCTCAAGGCAATACCTTATACACGCCTTCTTCCTGCGAATACATAAAAATCTGCCCACTTTCTATATCAAAGAACCATAAATGCAAGGCCAATTGTTGCTTTTCAATCCTGTCTTTTATCCAAGGAAAGGTTAAACAATTGCGATAAGATTGCTGCAAAGCTTGTTTGGCGCAATCGTCCGCATTGCAACCCTTATCGCTAGGATGAATTAAATTAACCCAATTCGAAATAAAATCATTTTGTCCAATACTGCGGTTATCCATCAAGGCTTGTATGCCACCACATTGGCTATGCCCTAACAAAATTAAATGATTTACTTTTAAAAAACAAATGCCAAATTCCAAAGCGGCACTGGTACCATGGTGCGCTTCATCGCGTTCATAAGGAGGCACAATATTAGCCACATTGCGGACCACGAATAAATCACCCGGATCGCACTGCAAAATCAAGGCGGGATCCACGCGAGAATCGCAACACGCCACTACCATAATTTGCGGATTCTGGCCATAACGCGACAAATAACGCATCACAGACAAATCGCCTTTGGCATATTTTTCTCTAAAATGATGATAACCATTAAGTATATTTTTTAAGCTATTCTCCATGATGACGCCCTACTGTAACTATGATATCTTTAGATTAGAACAAAGTTACAGTCAATCGTCAACAAGGTAACCCAACATGGCCAATGCTGTCAGCACACCGCTCCCCTTATTTGATTCATTGGATCGTATCAGTCAACAACGATACCCTACCGAACTAGCCGCAAGCTATAGTTTAGAAGATATACAAAAAGCGACTGATTTTTTGGCTTCTTACAAAGGCAGCACGGGCACTTTTAATTCTTATAGACGAGAAATTGAACGTTTATTACATTGGTCAGCACTCATTGCCAAAAAATCACTTTCCGAACTGAAGCGGGAAGACATCGTTGAATTCGTTGCTTTTTGCCAAAAGCCGCCGCTCACCTGGATAGGCTATAGCAAGCCCGCTCGCTTTATAGAATGCGAAGGCAAGCGCATTCCTAATCCAGAATGGCGCCCTTTTGTCGTCACGGTATCCAAAGCAGCCCGGCGCCGTGGCGCTGAATTGGATACCAAGGAATTTAGACTGTCCCAAGGCTCTCTACGCGAATTGTTCGCCATTTTAAGCAGCTTTTTTAATTATTTGGTACAAGAAGAATACGCCCCGATTAACCCAGTTGCCTTAATACGACAAAAAAGCCAATTTATACGCTCTTTTCAAAGCCAAAGTAAAATTCGTCGATTGTCAGAGTTGCAATGGCAATACGTGATTGAAACAGCGCGTAAATTGGCCGAACAGGATGCGGATAATCACGAGCGAACCTTATTTATCATGTCAGCACTATATGCCATGTATTTGCGCGTCTCCGAACTTGCTGCGAGCCAACGCTGGATGCCCAAAATGAATGATTTTGCCCGCGATAGCGACAACAATTGGTGGTTTACCACGGTAGGCAAAGGCAATAAGGAACGGCAAATTGCTGTCAGCGAAACCATGCTGGAAGCCCTAAAACGTTGGCGCAAACATTTAGGTTTATCGCTACTACCCTCCGCTGCCGATTACACCCCCCTATTGCCGCGCACCAAAGGTCAAGGCCCTATTACCAGTACCAATTATATTCGCAAAATAGTACAATTCTGTTTTGACAGCGCTATTCTTCAATTGCAACAAGATGGTTTTCACGAAGAAGCTGAATTACTCAATGAAGCCACCGTACACTGGTTACGACATACCGGTATTTCCGATGATGTTAAAATACGGCCGCGGGAACATGTGCGTGACGATGCGGGCCATAGTTCTGGGGCGATTACCGATCGCTACATCGATGTAGAATTGCGTGAACGGCATTTATCGGCCCGCAAAAAAATTATCTTTGAAGAGAATTAAATGATGCTAAGTATAGGATTAATGAGTGGTACCTCCATGGATGGCATTGATGCAGCCCTCCTGGAAACAGATGGCCTCGGGCATATTGTCGAAAAAGGGCATCTCGCCTACTCTTATTCGCGCGAATTTCAAATCGCTCTCAAGGCTGCCGAATACAGTGTGCGCAAACATTTGGGTAATGTACAACAAGCAGCTTTTCATTTTGAAAAAGATTTGAATGAGTATTTATCCCTCAATATGATAAAACCTTTTGCCGACTTAACTTTAGACGGCATCGTCCTTGAATCCACTCAATTGCATGCCAAAGCAGTGCAGCAATTATTGGAAAAATACCCTGTCAGCGCGAGCGAGATTGACGTCATCGGCTATCATGGCCAAACACTGTATCATCAACCTCAGCGACAACGTTCAGTGATTGTCGGTAATGGCCAAGCTCTAGCGGATCTGGTGCATATTCCGGTTGTATACCAATTTCGAGCCAATGATATTGCTGCTGGCGGCCAAGGCGCGCCTTTTGCGCCCATTTACCATTGGGCTTTAGCCAAACGCGATCACCTAATTCCCTGTGTCGTATTAAATTGTGGTGGCATTGCCAATGCGACCGTCATTACAGAAGACGATCCGCAACAATTGCTCGCCTTTGACACAGGTCCTGGCAATGGTTTAATCGATACTTTAGTCCGTAAAAAAACCCAAGGTACGGAAAATAGAGACACCGATGGCCACTATGGCCTGGCAGGCAGAGTGCATCACGATCTTTTAGAACAACTTTATGAAGAGAGTATGCAAGGCGATAAAGCCGATTTTTTTA
>CAMFJO010000156.1 GCA_945956945.1 uncultured Legionellales bacterium
GTACAATCCCGCTTGTTCAAAGCGTTGAAAGGCATCGGCAGACAATACTTCGGCCCATTTGTAACTGTAGTAACCTGCGTCATAACCGCCATCAAAAATATGGGTAAAAGCATTTTGAAAACGGTGATAATTAGGGATGGGCGTGACGGCAACTTGCTTGCGCACTTCATCTAAAGTAGCTTGTACGAATTTAGGATTTCTAGTATGTTCATTTAAATGAATGCGAAAATCAAACAGGGCAAATTCGAGTTGTCGCACCAAATCAAGACCACAATGGTAATATTTAGAAGCGAGCAATTTTTGATACAGGGTATCGGGTAAGGGTTCGCCAGTCTCATAATGACTTGAAATAGCGGTTAACACTGGTTGCGACCAGCACCAATTTTCCATTAACTGGCTGGGAAATTCCACCGCATCCCAAGCAACACCATTGGTACCTGCCACGCTGGGCTCATCGATCTCCGTTAACCCATAATGCAGCGCATGGCCAAACTCATGAAATAAAGTCATTATGTCATCGTGGGTTAATAAGGAAGGGCTATCTTTGCCGGGCCTGCTAAAGTTACAGACAACGAAAGTGACGGGCAAATGGACGTTCCCTTTAGCATCTTTATAACGAGGCCGGCATTCATCCGCCCAGGCGCCCTGTTGTTTAGCGGGACGTGCGTATAAATCCAGATAAAGATAGCCGAGTAACTTGTTTTCTGTATCTTGTACTTTATACAGTAGAGCATCTTTATGCCAGGTATCAAATTTTTTCTCGGGTAATAGCTTAATGGAAAACAGCTTTTCCAATAAATCAAATAAACCATTTAATACTTTGGGTAGGGGGAAATAAGCGCGTAATTCTTCACTATTGTAAGCATATCTTTTTTGACGCAGTTTTTCACTGTAATAAGCCAGATCCCAGGGTTGCAATGCGGTGCTTAAACCTTGTTCTTTGGCAAATTGTTGCAATTCTACCATTTCCTGCTTTGCCAGCGGAGTGCCGTGCATAGCCAGATTGTTTAAAAAAGATAAAACTTCTGCGGTGGACGGCGCCATTTTAGTCGCCAAAGAAAGCTCGGCGTAATTTTCAAAGGACAATAAGGTTGCAAGTTCTCCTCTTAACTCTAAAATTTTATCGATGATGGGGCCATTATCCCATTGTTTGGCAAAGGGCCCTAATTCGGAAGCTCGGGTTACGTAAGCGACGTACATATCTTCTCTTAAGGGCCTATGATCGGCAAATTGCATAACGGCCGAATAAACGGGTGTAGCCAATGTTAATAAAGCCCCGGTTTGCTTTTGTTCTTTCGCCTTTTCTTTCGCTTCTTCAATAAGCCAAAGGGGTAATCCAGATAATTCTTCTTCGTGGTGAATGGCACGTGTATAAGCCTTGGTGGCATCTAAAACATTGGCGCCGAAAGTGGCACATAAGGCCGTAAGCTGTTCACTGATAGTTCTATACTGCTTTTTTTTATCAGCGCTTAAATCCACACCGGATAAATGGAAATCGCGTAATTCATGCCGAATCACCATTTTTTGTGCCGGGGTTAAGGTTTCAAAGTCGGCGCTGTCTTTAATCTTAGCAATGATTTTATACAAGGCTTCATTTTGGCCGAGGGCATCGTGGTATTCTGTCCATAGGGATAAGGCTTCATCGTGTGCTTTTCTTAATTCAGGCGTGCTCGCTACATTATTTAAATGGCGTATAGGTGCCCACAATATTGCTTCTTTGGCTACCAGATCTTGCAAGGGTTGCAAGATGGTTTTCCAACTGGGTTCGGTGCTTTCACACAGTTTGGCAATCGTTTTGTTTGCCGCCTTAATAAAGGCTTTGACTTGCGGTACTATGTCTTTGGGGTCAAGGGTGCTAAATACAGGCAAGTCGACAATAGCGGTATTTTTCATAGAGAGGTCCTATTTTTTAAAACGAGCGGTATAACGATGGCAATAAGGTGTACTACCCTTATGCGCATAATAGTGTTGATGGTAGTTTTCGGCAGACCAAAAGGTTGTAACGGGTAATAAATGGGTGCTGAGTGCATAACCCAGAGTGCTTAACGCATTCATGACGCCTTGCACAATGTGTTTTTGTCGTTCATCATAATAGAAAACAGCACTGAGATACTGTGGACCTAAATCAGGACCTTGACCATTGGTTTGAGTCGGATCGTGAATTTCAAAAAAATATTCTATCACCGTTTTTAAAGTGGTTTTATCGCAATCAAAAATAACTCTGAGGGATTCATAATGCCCACTTTGTTGGCGACAGACCTCTTCATAAGTCGGGTTTGGCAAATCGCCGCCAGTATAACCCACTTCTGTTTTGATAACGCCTGGCAAACGATCCAAATAATATTGCACACCCCAAAAGCAACCGGCAGCGAGAATGATCTCTTCCGTATTTAAAACCGTTTTATTTTCTACAAATTCTATGGCTAAACCATTGACACAATGACGCAAATTATTAGGGGTTAGTTTTTCACCACCAAACACATGGCCTAAATGTGCTTTACAATTTTCACACAAAATTTCGGTGCGCTTGCCATCGGCATCGGTTTGGCGCTGTACGCGCCCTGGCAATTCATCGTCAAAGCTGGGCCAACCGCAATGGCTGTTAAATTGAGAATCTGCTCTAAATAAAGCATTGCCGCAAGCTCTGCACAAATAGGTGCCCTGTGCTAAAGGTTTGACATAATCGCTGCTAAAGGGTTTTTCTGTGCCTTTATCGCGGACAATATGAAGTTGTTCCGGGGTGAGTGACTCATATTTGAACATATCCTAGTTTTCCTTCAGTTTGGTTATACGAAAGGATAGGGTTATCTACACGGATTTGCAAGCAAGTCGTGGGATCGGATACCATTATTCACAACTAAACGACAGAGATAACCGACATGATTGCCTCTCACAATACCTTGCCGCATTCAACCAAAGTATTATGGTTTTTAGTGATGGCTTATACGGTCACCATTTTGCTGGCTAATTGGTTTGATATTCGTATGGTGCAATTGGGGCCTTTTATTACGGATGCGGGTACTTTAATTTTTCCGCTGTCGTTTATTCTTGCGGACACCATCACCGAAGTGTATGGTTATAAAGAAACACGGCGGGCCATTTGGTGTGGTTTTTTATTCAATTTGTTGTTTTTAGGTTTTGGTGCTCTCGTAACCCATTTGCCCAGCCCGGATGTAGCTCCCTATAACCGTGAGTTTGATCGCTTGATGACGATTGAATGGCGTATTATCGCAGCCTCTATTGTCAGTTATTTGTGTGCTGAACCCATGAATGCCTATGTCATGGCTAAATTAAAATTACGCTGGCAAGGTAAACACATGGCAGCACGGTTTGTGTCTTCTACGGTGTTGGCTTCGATCATGGATACCACCTTATTTACTACGATAGCCTTTTACGGGATGATGCCCAATCACGTCTTGTTCACTGTAGCGGCCACGATGTGGTTGATCAAAGTAGCCGTAGAAATAGTAGGATTACCTTTTTCTGTGCGTTTGGCGCGTTATTTAAAGAGAGTCGAAAGACGTGATATTTTCGATCGGCATACACAATTTGGACTGTTGCATTGGGAAGCAGAATATCAAACAGAAGACAATGGCTTATTATGGGAACCCCATAATGAATGAATTGTCTGCCATAGAAGAAGTCGAGATTTCTGGGGTTATAGAACGCATCACTTTTTTTAATCCTGACAATGGCTATTCAGTCGTTAAAATCAAGGTTAAAGATGAGCCCGATAGAATCACCGTGATAGGCGAATTAGGGGCCTTAAGTGAAGGTGAGTATGTACATTGCCGCGGGCAATGGATCAACGATCGTAAGTATGGCCGACAATTGAAAGTCAATGCCATAGAAGTGATCTTACCCGATAGTCTGGCGGGCATAGAGCGTTATTTAGCGTCTGGTTTATTGCGTGGTATCGGCGCCCACTTT
>CAMFJO010000157.1 GCA_945956945.1 uncultured Legionellales bacterium
GTTCAGTTGTCCGCACCTATGCCATGATGAGTTTGCTCAAGGCAAAGGGATTAGTGAATATGGCTTTGTTGTCCATGGGCTTAATACATGAACCCTTACAGATTTTATTTACCAATGTTGCCGTGGGTATAGGGCTTATCTACAATTTATTACCTTTTATGATTTTACCTATTTATGTTAATTTGGAACGTTTTGATGTTTCCCTCATTGAAGCCGCCAAAGATCTGGGGGCAAATTATAGAACTATCTTCCGTAAAGTGGTTATTCCCTTAAGTATCCCGGGTATTGCTGGGGGCTGTACTTTGGTTTTCTTACCCGCTATGACCTTGTTTTATATTTCTGATCTATTAGGTGGCGCCAAGGCATTGTTGCTTGGTAATTTAATAGAAGATCAATTCTTAATGGCAAACAATTGGCCCAGGGGTGCCGCAACCAGCGTGATGCTGACACTCATTATGGGAATAGGTTTGTTGATCTATTGGTTTAAGAATAATAAAAGGGGTCATTATGAATCGGTCCTTTAGACTCTTTTATATCACCATTATTTATCTTTTTTTGTATATACCCATAGGGACGCTGATAGTCTATTCCTTTAATAACGCCACATTTTCCATGTTATGGCATGGATTTACCTTCGATTGGTATAACCAAGTGTTACACGATGGTAATTTATGGATTGCCGTGTGGCATTCCTTCTATCTGGCTTTAACGGCCACCACCTCGGCTTTGCTGATAGGTACCTTGGCAGCGATTAGCTTGTATCGCTATCAGTTTAGAGGCAAAAACGTATTACAAGGCTTGTTGTTTGTCATCATCATTTCCCCTGATATTGTCTTGGGGATTGCGCTTCTGATTTTGTTTTCATTAAGTGGTCTGGCCTTAGGTTTTTGGTCTTTGTATATTGCCCATGTGACCTTCTGTATTCCTTTTGTGGTGGTGATTGTATACAGTCGCGCCAAGGGGATTGATCCCAATATTTTTGCAGCGGCCAGTGATTTGGGGGCGAGTGAATTACAAATATTTTATAGAGTGATAGTGCCTATTCTGTTACCTGCTATTATATCGGGTGCTTTGTTGTGTTTTGCCTTGTCTTTCGATGACATTGTGATCAGCTTTTTTGTATCGGGGCCGGGTTTTGAGATTTTACCCATTAAGATCTTTAGTTTGGCCCGTTTAGGGGTAAATGGTAAATTAAATGCTTTGTGTAGTTTATTGTTTGCGTTGACGCTGGTGCTGGTTTGTTTATCACAATGGGTTGTGCGGCGGAGAAAAATATGAAGCAATGGCTAGTCCTTATTTTAAGCTTTTTCTGTGCGAGCGCTATGGCAGAGGATAATGTTGTCAATGTATACGTGTGGTCGCAAGAATTATCGCCTAAGATTGTGGCACAATTTCAAAAAGACACGGGTATTAAAGTAAATTACTCTACCTTTGATAGCAATGAAGTGTTGTATGCTAAAATGAAAGCGAGTAAACAGGCGCAATATGATGTGGTCGAACCTTCCAGTTATTATATTACCCGCATGGCGCGTGAAAACATGATAGAAGCACTTGATAAAACAAAACTGTCAAATTATCAAAATTTAAACCCAGCTTTTACCCATCCGGATTACGACCCCAAAGGTGAATACAGTATTCCCTGGGTATGGGGCTTAACCGGTATTTTTGTAAACCGCGAATATTATCCCGACGATAAAATTGAAAAATGGACGGATCTTTGGTCACCCAAATACCATGATTCCCTGTTGCTATTAGACGATCCGCGAGAAGTGTTTAACATTGGATTAATGACCTTGGGCTATAATCCCAATACCAGCAATCTGCAACAACTGCAAAAAGCCTATAACAACTTGAAAGAATTATTGCCGAATGTGCGCTTGTACAACAGTAGTTCTGTGGCCTCCATTCTGATTGATGAAGATGCCACAATAGGTATGGCCTGGAATGCGGATGTTTATAAAGCCAGCGTACAAAATCCCAACATAAAATTTATTTATCCTAAAGATAGATTTGTCGTTTGGGTGGATGCTTTTGTGGTGCCGAGCAACGCGCCGCACCGAGAAAATGCCTATAAATTTTTAAACTATGTGATGCAGGCAAAAATAGCGGCGCTGCAAGTGAAGGAGACTTATTATCCTACCGCAAATCTTGCTGCAATGGCAGAATTACCGCCCGAATTGGCGAACAATGAGATTATTTTTCCAAGTGCAGAAATTTTAAAGAGAGCGTATTTTCAAACCGATATCGATGACAGTGCATTAGATGCTGTGTCACGTTATTGGCAATTATTAAAGTTACAATAGGGTCTGTTGACATTTGGTTAATCGGCTGCAAAATGAGTAGAATCGGTGCAAATACATGCAAATTCTCGTTAAATAGTATCAACTATTCGCCTCGAATTTGCATGTATTTTCCCTCGATTCCCTCATTTTTCGCGTCCACAAACCAAATGTCAATAGACCCTAGAAAAGCGCATATTTGGATGCAGATTACACGTTTACAATAATAAGGTTATAAAGTTATGTCTATTTCTCAAGCGGATTTAATTCTTACGGTGAGCGGCCGCATTTACCATTTAAACTTGATGCCCGAGGAATTAGCGCCCACGGTTATTCTGGTCGGTGATCCCGATCGCGTCAATAAGGTATCAAAATATTTTGACAAAATAGACATACGGCAACAGAATCGCGAAATTATCACCCATACGGGGTGGGTGGGTAACAAACCCGTGTCCGTTATTTCAACGGGAATGAGTACCGGTAACATCGATATTGTATTAAATGAACTAGACGCTTTGGTGAACGTTGATTTAAGAAGCCGCCAAATTAAAGATAAGTTTACACCCTTAAACTTCATTCGCATCGGGACCACTGGAGCCCTCCAAGCAGAAAATGCCTTAAACAGTGTGATTCTTTCTTCACATGGCGTGGGTTTCGACAATTTATTGCATTATTATAGAGACGATGCTTTTGCCATCGATAAACCGGTAGAAGCAGCCTTGGCCGATTTTTTTGCTGCGGAAAAATTGCACCCTTATGTTGCCTCGGCGGATAAAGATTTATTGATGCATTATAAGCCTTATGCAGATAGTCTCGGCATGACGGCGACGTGCCCGGGATTCTATGCCCCTCAAGGACGCCATGTCCGTTTACTGCCGCGATTTGCCACGCTCTTAGACAAGCTCAAAACATTTGATTATCAAAATGCGCGCGTGGCTAATTTTGAAATGGAAACCTCTGGTATTTATGGCTTGAGTCAATTGATGGGACATAAAGCTTTATCGGTGAATGTGGTGGTCGCCAATCGTGCCTTAGGAACCTTTTCAGCGAGTTATGCTGAGGCGATGGATCAAACCATACAAATGGTGTTGGCGAATTTGCCTTAAAGTGAATTCTGATTCAGATTATCAGCGAGTATGTACGATGCATCAAAAGAATGAGTTTGGTCAATTAGTCGGGGAGCTTATTGAAAATTGGGTATCGCTTCAGAAGCCAGATAAAATCTGCTTGCAAGGACGTTATTGTAGTTTAGCGCCCATTAAAATTGAACAGCATGCCCTTGAATTATTTGATGTACTGGCGATCGATAATCAAGGGGAATCTTGGACTTATCTGCCTTATGGCCCTTTTGATTCTTTCGCGGCATTTCAAGATTGGTTGACCAAAACACTGTTAGATAAGGATACCTTACTGTATGCCATTTTAGATGCCAAAACACAACAACCTATTGGCATATCGGGTTATTTACGTATCAACCCAGAGCATGGGGTGATTGAAATAGGGCATCTTCATTTTTCTAAACTTTTAAAACAAACGCCACTCGCCACCGAAGCGATTTATTTAATGTTAAAGAATGCCTTCGAGCAATATGGATACAGAAGATGCGAATGGAAATGCCATGATTTGAATACGCCTTCAAAA
>CAMFJO010000158.1 GCA_945956945.1 uncultured Legionellales bacterium
GAGATTCCTCTACGTCTCGTGGGCTCGGAGATGTGTATAAGAGACAGATATTGCTGAATAATGGCTTCTACTTTATCTAAATTGCCACAATTTCTTAACACCCAGCGGATCGCCCTACGCATGAAACGCGCCACTGCCAATAACATGTCATGTTGCATGGTGGCTGGAACTTTATAGTCCATCTCTTCTATTTGTTTCCACAGAATATCTACGGAAAAAATATCTTTAACTATCACAAAGGCCTTCACAATATCAGAATAGGTTGCCCCGGTTTGCGTGCGCAAGCGTGTTACAAAAGTAATCCCCATATAATCGATAATTTTATCGCACAATTGCGTCACGATAATTTCGCGATACAAACTGTGGCGAATAATTTCTTCGTAAAAACGTTCATGTAAGGTGGCTGGGAATTCAAATTTAACAAATTTGGACACATAAGGATCTTCAGGCGTAGAAGATTTTAACAATTCTTCTTTTAAAAAGATTTTAAAATACGCCAATAAAACCGCCAATTCCGGACTGGTCAAACCTTTTCCTGCGGCTTTACGTTCTTGCAATTCTTTGTCAGTCGGCAAAAATTCCAAAGCCCTGTCTAAAAGGCCTACCCGCTCTAAATCTTCCATAACTTGAACAAACAGATCTAAACTCGATTTAGTCTGTCCTTGGGCAAGACTCACTGCCTGTGTTTGCGTGTAATTATTGCGTAATACCAGCTTGCCTACTTCATCTGTCATGCTCGCCAATAATTCATTGCGCTGCTTTTCGGTCATATCGCCATTGGCGACAACCTGATTTAATAAGATCTTGATATTAACTTCATGATCGGAACAATCCACACCAGCGGAATTATCAATAAAATCGGTCACAATACGGCCGCCCGCCAAGGCATATTCAATACGCCCTTTCTGGGTAACACCTAAATTACCACCCTCACCCACTACTTTAGCGCGTACTTCGCAACCATTAATACGCAGTGCATCATTGGCTTTATCACCGACATCGGCATGGCTTTCCGTGCTGGCTTTAATATAAGTACCGATACCGCCATTCCACAATAAATCCACTTCTGCCTTTAACATCGTGTGAATCAATTGATTGGGCTCTAGCGCATCTTTATCTGTGCCCAATAGCGCTTTGATTTCAGGGCTTAATGGAATAGATTTAACATTGCGTGAAAATACACCACCCCCTTTAGAAATAAGCTCGGGATTGTAATCAGCCCATGTGGAACGCGGTAGTTCAAATAAGCGTTTACGCTCATTAAAGCTAATGCTGGAATCAGGGTTAGGATCCAGAAAAATATGCGCATGGTTGAAAGCGCCCACCAAACGGATCTGTTGCGATAACAACATGCCATTACCGAACACATCACCCGCCATATCGCCTATTCCCATCACCGTAAAAGGTGTGGTTTGAATATTCCAATTCATTTCTCTGAAATGCCGCTTAACCGACTCCCAGGCACCTCTGGCCGTGATCCCCATTTTCTTATGGTCATAGCCGGTTTTACCGCCTGAAGCAAAAGCATCACCTAACCAAAAATTATTTTGGAGCGCGACTTCATTGGCATAATCGGAAAAAGTCGCTGTGCCCTTGTCTGCTGCCACCACCAGATAAGAATCTGGCTCATCATAATGAACAAGATCTTTATGCGTGACGATCTCGCCCTCGACTCTATTATCCGTCAGATCCAATAAGGCACTAATGTATTTTTTGTAACATGCGACGCCTTCTTCCTGAATGACTTCACGGCTTGCATTTTTAGGCAGTTGCTTTAATACAAATCCACCTTTAGCGCCCGTCGGTACAATCACAGAATTTTTAACCCGCTGCGCCTTCATGAGACCCAAAACTTCTGTTCTAAAATCTTCACGTCGATCGGACCAGCGCAGCCCGCCGCGGGCGACCTTACCACTGCGCAAATGCACACCTTCGAAACGAGGAGCATACACAAAAATTTCAAATAGAGGCCGTGGTAAGGGCATATCGCTGATATTCATTGCATCCAATTTAAAAGAAATATATTCTTTGTATTGATCTTTATCGTCCTTTAAGAAGAAATTGGTGCGCAAGGTTGCCATGATAATCTCACGGAAACGTCGCAGGATCTTATCTTCATCAAGATTATCGACTTCAGCCAGCAATGCATCAATGCGTTTATCCAAAGCACTGCATACCTCTTGAGATCCGCCCTGTCTATTCGGATCAAAGCGCAGTTTAAACAAAGTGACTAATTCACGCGCAATATTCGGATACTTAGAGAAAGTTTCTTCAATATAGGCTTGCGTAAAAGTAAAATTAATCTGTTTAAGGTATTTTGCGTAAGCGCGTAACATGGAAATTTCACGCCAGCTCAAATTGGCCAATAGAGCCAAACGGTTAAAACCATCATTTTCTGCTTCATTAAACCATACTTTCTCAAAAGTTTCCTGAAATAAATCTCTTACCTCATCTATGCGCACTTCATGGGCACTGTAGGTTGTCATGGCAAAATCGTTGATCCAAAGAACCCGTTCTTTGCTAACATGAATCCCATAAGGTTGCTCTGTTAGTACCCGCAATCCCATATTTTCCAATATAGGTAGCGCATCGGATAAGGGAATAGGTGTGTCTAAATGATAAAGTTTAAATTTATACTGCGCATTTTCACCTTCCAGAGGCTTGGAAAAGCTCATCTCCAGCGTGTTTTCTGCAGATAATTTTTCCAGGTGAGAAATATCGTATGCTGCAACGCGCGGTGTGAAAGATTCAACATAACTTGCGGAAAAAGCTTTTTTATAGCGCGTGAAATAATAACTTCCTTCCGTTTCACCAAAATAATCAATCAATTCTTCATACAAATCGTCTTGCCAATTTCTAGAGATTTGTTTTAGTTTCTCTTCAATTTCTGTAATGTCATAATTTAATGGTTCGTTTCTATCAATACGGATTAAAAAGTGAATACGTGCCAATATGGATTCACTAAATACCGTGGTTTGGTACACTTCCAGACCATTAAAAGCCTTCATTAATATTGCTGTTGCTGCTTCTCCCAGCTCAGTGGTATATCTATCGCTGGGAATAAACAATAAGCATGACATGAAACGATTAAAAATATCACGGCGTACAAAGAGGCTGATGCGTCGTCGCTCTTGCATTTGCAAAATACCTAAGCCAAGTTCGAGTAACTCCTCAGGTGAACTTTGGAATAAATCATCTCTGGGTAATGTTTCTAGGATATTCAGTAGCGCTTTCCCCGCATGCCCGGAAGGCGATAACCGGGAATCTTGCATCACGGCGCGTACTTTTTGCCGCAATAAGGGGATCGCATAGGGCCGGCTATTATAGGCCACGGAAGTGTATAAACCAATAATACGGCGAATACCCACGACATTGCCCGCTTCATCAAATACTTTAATTTCAATTTGATCGGTATAGGCATGACGATGTACCGTAGCCAAGCGATTTGTCTTTAAGGATTCGATGTAAATATTCTTATCCAAAATAATATTTTTAGCTTGCGGCGGCAGTTTAGAAAACTGTCTGGATATTTTATTCACGTCGAACTCGCGCAATACGCCAAGACCCGTTCCGGCAATCGGTTTTAATACCCAATCATCGCCTTCTTCTTTAACCAATTTATATTCGCGCCAACCTAAAAAGGTAAAATGATTGTTGGTCAGCCATCGCAGAAATTCAATGGATTCCGTCAATGCGGCTTTATTAGCCGCTGCTACAGGTAATTTTTCTAAGATGTGAATGGTTTCATCCACTTTATCCATCACTTTTTGCCAGTCTTCCACGCACAAACGCACATCATGCAAAATACGGTAAAAAGACTCTTTTAAATCCGCTAATATCGCTTCATCGGAAATGAGATCGATTTCAATAAAAATTAAAGCTTCATTACTGGCAGTTGCTTCGTCAGTCCCCATAGGA
>CAMFJO010000159.1 GCA_945956945.1 uncultured Legionellales bacterium
ACAACTAAAAGCCCTTGCTGATATCAGTGAGGGCTTTTTTATTTTCCGAGCTTATTTGGGGAGAATGAACTAGACGAAGCTGCTATTTTAAGTTAGTCTGTTTAAAGAAGTCCTACCAGAGGGGAAGTTAATAATGCTGGCAGCATTTATTTACGGATTCATTTTTGCCTTGGGATTAATCATTCCTTTGGGCGCGCAAAATATTTTTGTATTTAATCAAGGCGCCAGTCAAAAACATTTTTATCAAGCTTTGCCTGTTATATTAACGGCTGGCCTGTGCGATACTCTATTAATCCTATTAGCGGTTTCGGGTGTTTCATTGATTGTACTCGAAATGGAATGGCTTAAAATTGTCATTTATGTAGGGGGACTTGTTTTTTTGTTGTATATGGCGCGTTTGATATGGAGAACAAAGGCCCCCGCAGCAGACACTATTGCGAAACCTTTAAGTACTAAAAAACAAGTTTTATTTGCCGTTTCCGTGTCATTACTGAACCCTCATGCGATTATTGACACAGTAGCAGTGATCGGTACAACTTCACTTAATTTCGATGGTAATGAGAGAATTGCTTATACTGCCGCCTGCATTTTTGTTTCATTTATATGGTTTTTCTTTTTAGCGATTATGGGTAAAACCATTCACAAATTAAATACTTCAGGCAGTTTAATTAACGCCATTAATAAAGTTTCTGCGGTTATTTTGCTGTTGGTAGCAGGTTATATAGCGTATCAATTGTATCTGCAATTATAAGATCTTATGAATAAAAACAATATCGACATCAGCGAAGCTTACTAGACAGAAGTTAGGAAAAAGAGTATTTTAAGTTTAAACATTAAAACAATGCAATTGAATTATTATCACTGTGCAGGAGAGTGGTAGAAATGGATAATAAAAATCTTCGTCCCAAAATAGCAATTCTTGCATTAGGCGGTACGATTGCCTCATTGGCAAATTCACGGATAGATGAATTTTATTCGGCTGCAGAGTTGGACATCGAACATTTGGTAAAGGAAATCCCTGAACTTAAGATGCTCGCTGACATTTATAGCGAACAAATCACCCAAATTATCAGCCACAATATGACGCATGAGGTTTGGTTGCAGCTAGCGCATAGGGTTCAAGCCTTACTGGATCAGGATTATGATGGCGTGGTAATTACCCAAGGAACGCATTCTATTGAAGAAACGGCTTATTTCTTAAATTTAGTGGTTAAAAGTTCTAAACCTATTGTTCTAACAGGTGCGATGTTACCTGCAAATGCTTTAGGCAGCGATGGTTTGCGTAATTTATACAATGCAGTGTTAGTAGCGACCCATCCTAAAGCACATAAACAAGGCGTGTTAATTACATTTTACGATAAGATTTATGCTGCACGTGATTTTTCCAAGGGGGAAGAGCAGGGCTTGGTAGGGTATGTCTGCGGGCCACAGGTTTATTTTTATTATAAAGCCATGCGCAAACATACGGATTGTAGTGATTTCTCGCTCAAAAGCCTAATACGTTTACCTAAAGTAGGTGTTATCTATGGATTTATTAGCAATTCCCCCCCCATTCTGACTGAAGATATTCGTGGAATTATTAGTGTGGGTATGGGGAAAGGTTATCAGGCGCAAGCTATAAACGATATTTTAGCCAGCATGAGCCAACAAGGTGTTGTGGTTGTACGGTGTTCACGTTCTGCAACCATCGTAGTCAGTAGAGATCCCAAGTTAGACGACAAATATAATTTTATTGCTGGAGATAATTTATCACCACAAAAAGCAAGTATTTTATTGTCACTTGCTTTAACGATCACACAAGATCTTCATTTGATACAGGGGTTTTTTTATGAATATTAAAAGAAAAGAAAGCTCAAATAGGGATTTCAAATATTTAGAATTGTTATCGATGTTGTATATTACCATGTTACTTTCTTCAGTTGTGACGACGATGTACTTGGTCAGCATTTTTGGATTTACCTTCAACATGGGGGCTGCTATTATCCCCTTTATGTATTTCCTGGGAGATGTTATTGCTGAAGTGTATGGATATCGTTATGCGCGCAATCTTATTTGGTATGCGTTATTGTGCGATGTGGTGTTTATTGTTTTAGTTGTGTTTACAGTTCATCTGCCATCACCTCCAGCCTGGCATCATCAAAAAGAATTTCAGACTGTTCTAGGTGGTCTTTATCGCTTGATAATATCAGGCATTATTGTCTTTCCTTTATCTGAATTTCTGAATATCTATGTTTTGAGCAAATCAAGACTGTTGTTGAAAGGCGCTTATTTTTGGATAAGAAGCTTTAGCTCAAGTGTTATCAGTGAATTAACCCTGGCATTAATAGGCAGTTTAATTATTTTTTATCATGTTTTACCTGTGCAAGAAATCTTTTTTATCGCGCTTAGTTCTTTTGCTATAAAAGTGGTTTTTTCGTTTATGGCAATTTTCCCCGCAACTATTTTACAGAATCTACTAAAACGAACTGAGAATATTAGTGTCAATAATCAAGAATCGGATTTTAATCCATTTAAACTGCAACTAACCTGATTTGCGCGGAAGGTTTTAAGCGCAAAAGGAAGATCCATGGCGTATTGACACCGAGCCAGTCAAACTTCGTGGTAAGAATAAAAAGTTATTGATCAAAAGGTAGAAAAGGATTATTACCACGAGCTGATTAAATTATGATCAGAAACTAAGCGCTTTCCCTTTGCGCCCCATCGCCCAATAAGGTATCATGAATTCATTTCCTTACCGAGAACCTCTATGACAAAATCGATATGGTATCAATCTGTGACTCTAGAGCACCTTCATCATCGTAACCACGGAACGATGGCAGAGGGGTTGGGCATTACCTTCATTGAAATCGGCAATGATTATTTAAAAGCAACCATGCCGGTTGATGCCCGCACCAAACAACCTATGGGTATTTTGCATGGCGGCGCCAATGTGGCACTGGCAGAAACCTTGGCGAGTGTGGCGGCAAATATGGTCCTGAACAATGAAACCCATTATGCGGTGGGCTTGGAAATTAATGCCAATCATATTCGTTCTACCTCAACAGGCTTAGTCACCGGTATGACGCGGCCCCTGCATTTAGGCCGTAGTACGCAAGTGTGGCAAATTGATATTTTCAATGAAAAGGGCGATCTCAGTTGTACATCACGGATGACAGCGGCTGTTATGCTGAGAAAGCCCTAAAAACCCTAGTAACCCACAATACTTTAAATTCATAAATATTAAATTCTTTAATGGTTTATCCTCCGGTTTGTTGTCTTCTAATAAGCCATTCTACCTAATACTTTCTTAAATAAAGCATAGAATTTGTGCTAAAGTAAAATGAGAGGGGTTTGTAGCCCTCTTAAACGGTGAAAAAGGAGCATAGATATGAACTGGTATTTAAAAGTGCTGCGAAATTACGCGGTGTTTTCTGGTAGGGCATGCCGCAAGGAATATTGGTATTTTGTCTTATTTAATCTAATCGTTACCTTCGTGTTGTCGATGATAGACAGCTGGACTCACCTATTTGTTAATCAGCCATATGGGGTGGGCTTACTTTCCACTATTTATTCCTTAGCGATATTGGTTCCCGCTTTGGCGGTTTTGGTACGTCGTTTGCACGATTCAGGTCGTAGCGCATGGTGGTTGCTATTGGGTTTAATTCCTATTATTGGCGGTATCGTCTTGTTGATTTTCACCGTGCTGGATAGTACCCCAGGCGTCAATGAATATGGCCCCAATCCTAAGGGAGGCGCTGACATTATTATGTAGGATCGGTTGCCCGTGGGTTAATCGGCTGCAAAATGAGTAAAAATACGGTATGATTTGCACCTCAACCGATAAAACAGGTGCATTATGCTGGCTCAATTTATAGATATTATTTTACACCTAGACAGTTATTTACAGGTGTTTTTTCTGCACTATGGTACCTGGATTT
>CAMFJO010000160.1 GCA_945956945.1 uncultured Legionellales bacterium
AAAAGCGGCTTTATTTCATTTGCGCGCTGATCTTGATATTAGTATGTTACGCGGAAATGTAGACACACGTCTTAAAAAATTACACGCGCAGCAATTCGACGCTTTAATTTTGGCTGAAGCAGGACTTAAAAGATTAGGTTTAGAACAACACATACAGGAAGTGTTGTCGATCGCTGCTTTTCCCCCTTCGGTAGGCCAAGGCATTATCGCCATCGAATGTTTGCAACAACGCACTGAACTCATCGCTTTATTACAAAGCATTAATGATGACAAAACCTTTGTGGAGATGCAGACGGAACGTGCCTTGATGCGCGCATTAGGCGCATCTTGCACTTCTCCTGTGGGATGTTTTGCCACTATAAATAGGGATACGCTGCATTTAATGGGTGTTGTCTGGAGTCCCGACGGATCGCAACGAATTCAAGCACAACACAGCGGCATGGTTGAAGGAACTGAAAAAGTAGGGGCTTTAGTCGCTCAAGATTTAATAGCCAAAGGGGCTATGGCTTTATTGGGGTTATCTGCAACTTAGAATCAAACCGGACCTATTGCTGTTCGCGATTTCCTTAAGATTGCTTTTGTAGCGTCCACCGTGTAAGATCGTGAAACTCATACCTGCGGAGATAATAATGAGTTTTTTTGGAAAAACAGTTGAGATGTTAGTTAAAGGCTATGCGTCTGTTGACGAGAAAGGTAAAAAAGAAGTAGCAACGCCCGAACCCAAGCCCGCATCAGCGATAAATACCCCCCCATCACAATCTGCAGCACAAACCCAACCCACAGCACGTGGATATGGAACCTTCAAATAAAATAATCCTAAACAACATTCTGTTCAAAAGTTAATACCTGATTATCACTACCAACAATAACCCATGCCCATAAATCTATCTCAGGAAAGTACGCATGAGCAGATGTTAGTCCATATACACGCTACTTCCTTAATATTCTCTTAAGCTTATTCCTATATAATCTAGAAGTATAAGATAGTAAAACTCTATTAAGCAAAGGTAAAATAATGAAAAAATCTGAAGTAAGTGAAATAAAAGAAGCACATAACATAACTGAGATAAATGAAAGAACCCCTTTGTCTTTATTTTTTAATCCCAACACCGCCAGAGAAATTTATAGCAAAGTTAATTTTGTAAATGGCCTACCGTCTTCATTTTTATCAAAACAGCCCTCGACGGCAGAAGCACCCAAGGTTACTAAAGGACCATACGAAGCCATTTCTGAACCCGGAAAAAAATAAAGCGACTCTCTTGTCAACCGACCCTAATTCCCTCACACAATAAATGCGTCAATTCACTCGCTGAAATCTCTTTGCAGCCACTGGCATTCTGACCACACCATAAAGGTGTGAAATCATCACAAGCTCGTTGTTCTGCTGCGGCACGTAAAGGAACCAGCGCAGTCGACGCCAATGGGAAAGGTGGCATATCGGCACGAAGAGGGCCTAATTCTCGAATCAATTTATTCACGATACTTCGCGCAGGTCGCCCCGTGAATACATTCGCAATAGCGGTGTGTTTTGATCGAGCGCTTTTTATGGCGGCACGATGCAAAGCATTGGCTTTAACCTCAGGACACAATAAATACGCCGTTCCCACTTGAACCGCACTCGCACCCAAATTTAATGCCGCCAACACGCCCTGTTTATCGGCAATACCGCCGGCCGCAATGATGGGACAATTTACGGCTTGTACTATCTGCGGTAACAAGGCAAAAGTCCCTGCTTGTTGCGTCAAATCGTCTGATAAAAAATGGCCTCTATGCCCACCCGCTTCCAATCCTTGAGCAATAATCGCATCAACACCCTTTTCTTCCAGATATACCGCTTCTGCTACCGTTGTTGCACTAGAAATAATGCGCGCGCCCCATTTTCGTACTCGCACCAATAATTCAGAGGAAGGCAAACCAAAATGAAAACTAACCACAGCGGGTTTATAATGTTCTAAGATCTCAATCGATTCTTCGTCAAAAGAGCGTCGTTTTGTAGGTATTTTGTTCGTACTGAAATCGACATTGTATTCTTTGTAATAGGGTGACAATGCTGATTGCCACGCCTGGTTCTTTAAAGGATCTTCAACCGGCAGCGTGTGGCAGAAAAAATTAACATTAAAGGGCTTATCCGTTTGATTACGAATAGTTTCCAGTTCTTGAACAAGCTCCTCCCTACTCAACAAGGCACAGGGCAAAGATCCTAAGCCGCCCGCATTGGAAACAGCAATAGTCAAAGCGCTGCCTTGAACACCTGCCATTGGTGCCTGTATCAAAGGAAGTTTTAAGTCCCATAATTGAGTCAACATTCTTATGTCCTTATGATGATACCCTTCATCTTTGCCAACCTTTCACACGCGCATCCTTGCAGCTTGAAAGACTTTGAGTATATTTTTCACTTAGTCCCCATAGCACGATTTTAACGCGGGGTGTATCACGATGACAGGCTCCGATCTGAGAAAGAAGTCCAATGGACTCACATCGATTGTAACTTGGCAAAACTCAGCACCAACCATTTGCTCCCTGTCTGCGGCGCAAATTGCACCTGTACGCGCGCATGATCGCCATTGCCTTCAAAGGCTAAAACCGTTCCCTCACCAAATAAAGGATGACGCACACGTTGCCCTAAATTAAAACCGTGTGTATTCGTTGCTCGCGCAGAACTTGGAATAGAAAAAGAACTGTTTAAGCGCTCTGTACGGATATATTGCTTGGGAATTTCTGCTAAAAATCGCGAACGAAGTTTGCGTTCACTTCGGCCATGCAATTGCCTGCTTTGCGCATAACTCAAATAAAGTTTTTTCATCGCGCGAGTCATCCCGACATAACACAAGCGACGTTCTTCAGCCAAACCATCGCCTTCATTCACCGACAAATAATGCGGGAATAATCCTTCTTCCAGGCCACACATCCACACAACCGGAAACTCTAAACCTTTGGCCGAATGCAGTGTCATCAATTGCACCGCATCTTCTCCAATCACCGCTTCTTTTTCACCACTGTCTAACACCGCTTGCGCCAAGAAAGCAGATAATAAGGGTAAATCATTGTTGGCCTCTGGGCTAAATTCTTTGGCTACCGTGATCAATTCATCCAGGTTTTCTATTTTGGCAAGTCCTTTTTCAGAATTGTCTTTTTTATAGTAAGCATACAAGCCACTTTCTTGAAAGATTTGTTCTAACATTGTGTCTAATTCAGTTTTCTGTATTATCGGTTGCAAGCTAATAATTAAATCGATAAACCCTTTAATAGCCGTCGCAGCACGGCTGCTAAAAGCACGCGCATCCAATAATTTATAGGCCGCCTGCCACAAAGACAAAGTATTTTCACGCGCTACATCGCGCAATTGTTGCATGGTTTTGTCGCCAATACCGCGCGGCGGTTGATTGACAATCCGTTCAAAGGCCGTGTCGTCATCGGTGTTGTACACCAAACGCAAGTAGGCCAGCGCATCGCGGATCTCAGCCCGATCAAAAAAACGCAAGCCGCCATAAATCCTGTAGGCGATATTACTTTCCAGTAAAATCTCTTCCAATATTCGCGATTGTGCATTGGAGCGGTATAAAATAGCCATGCCGCTATAAGCCACCCCCTGACTATAGGCATTTTGAATACAATGGCGAATAAAGCGCGCTTCATCATGCTCATCAAAAGCTTCATAGAGGCTAATAGGCTCGCCTTCTTCTCCTTCAGTCCACAATTCCTTGCCCAAACGATCGCTATTTTTAGCGATCACGGCATTCGCCGCATTTAAAATAGTTTGAGTCGATCGATAGTTTTGTTCCAAGCGCACCGTGGTGACATTGGGATAATCTCGAATAAATTGCGCCAAATTTTCGGCACAAGCACCGCGCCAACCGTAAATAGATTGATCGTCATCCCCCACCACCATCACATGCGTATTC
>CAMFJO010000161.1 GCA_945956945.1 uncultured Legionellales bacterium
AGTCACCCGTCAAACGAATAGACAATCCCAACAGCACCGCAAAAATTAAAATCTGGATGACATTGTTTTCCACAAATGCCGCCACAGGACTAATGGGAATAAAACCTATCAATACTTCGCTTGCCGTTGGTGCATGCTGAGTCAGCGAACTTGCTGTCGTTAAATGCAATACCATGCCTTGGCCTGGCGCAATCAATATAGCACAAACCACACCGATGGTCGCCGCAAAAATCATACTGAGGGCATAGAGACTCAATGCTTTTAATACCAATCGTCTCATCTGTGTCAATTTATCCAATGACATGACAGCACACACAATGGCCGTAAATACGACAGGCACCACCAACATTTGAATCGCATGAATAAACATCAGCCCGACGACTTGTATGGGTTCGATCTGGTGGCCACCGATGAGCCCAACCGCTATACCCAATACCAGAGCAATTAAGATTTGCCCCCACAGAGGCAATTGTAGCCAATAACGTAATGGTTTTAGTAAGGCATTGAACATGGCAGACTCCTTGTTATAAGCCAACTATTTGAGTAATGAAATTCAACACCAAGTTCAGCAAAGGTAATAGAATCACTGACAGTGTATTTGTTAACAGCAATAACAACAATATCACAAAACCATAACGTTCTAATTTGTTGTAGTGATAAGCTGCACGCGGACTCAATAAACTACTCACCACTCTGCTGCCATCTAAAGGCGGTAAAGGCAATAAATTAAGCACCATTAACACCGCATTGATCGTAATGCCTATTTTAGCCATGAGCATCCAAGTGTTGGGATCCGACGCATTGAAAATGTATTTCAGCAAAAAAGCCCATATCAATGCCATGATAAAATTAGACAGCGGGCCCATCAAAGCCACTAAAGCCATATCGCGTTTGGGATTACGTAAATTACGCCAATCGACGGGAACCGGTTTCGCCCAACCAAAAAGAAACGGGGCGTGCGTCAAAATTAATAATCCCGGCAATAAAATCGTCCCTATCATATCCACATGTTTAAGAGGATTGAGCGTCAATCGCCCTGCTACTTTAGCGGTGCGATCGCCACAACGCAAAGCCATCCAGCCATGCGACACTTCATGTACCGTAATCGCAAACAAAATGGGAATACCCATAAAGAAAATATTTTGTATGATGTTTAAACTATCCACAATTACTCCGGCAAAAATACGCTAACCGCTTCATTGGTAAATAATTTACCTTTCGCGGTTAAAGAAAAACTTTCTTCATTATATTCCATTAACTCTTGACTCACCAGTTTATCACAATACGCCAAAACAGCCTCTTTTTGCCAGCCACTGCGCTCTTCTAGCAGAGCCCATGAAATTTTATCTTGCAAACGCAGCGCATTCAACATAAACTCAAATAGACTGTCCTTTTGTGAAACGATCACGTCTTCTTGTATAAAGCCTTGGCCTTCTAAATAATGCTTAGGATGCTTCTTTTTAACCGTTCGCAAGATAGTACCATTCTCTAAAGTAATTTTGCCATGCGCACCCGCACCAATGCCGATATAATCCCCATACTGCCAATAGTTGACATTATGCCGACAATAATCCGCATTTCGGCAAAAAGCGGAGATTTCATACCGTTGGTACCCCTGGGCTTTTAAATAGGCTTCGCCCTCTTCACTCATCGCCATTACTTCCTCTTCTGGGGGTAAGGACGGCGGGGTTCTATAAAAAGGGGTATTGGGTTCTAATGTCAGTTGATACCATGACAGATGCGAAGGTGCCAAAGCGCAGGCTTGTTGCAGGTCGTATAAGGCATCTTCTACACTTTGTTGCGGTAATCCATACATCAAGTCCAGATTAATGCGTGCAAATCCGGCCTCTTTTGCCAATTGCATTGCTTGACCAATCGCCTCAGGACCATGAATACGACCTAAGGCCTTGAGTTTATCTGTCTGAAAACTTTGCGCACCAATGGATAAACGATTGACCCCCGCTGCATACAAAGCATTTAAACTATCCGGATTTAAAGTACCAGGGTTTGCTTCCAGGGTAATTTCGATGTCTTTGGTTAAAGACGCACTGTCTGCGATTGCGGTGAGTAATTGGTGAATATGTTCACCGGAAAATAGGCTGGGGGTACCGCCGCCGCAAAAAATACTGCTAATCGATCTGCCTCTTAGCCATTTGAGATCGTGCTGCCAATCGGCTATAAGCGCTTGAATATATTGATCTTCAGGCATTTTATCCCGCAAAGCATGCGAGTTAAAATCACAATAAGGGCATTTCTGTACGCACCACGGAAAATGAATGTAAAGGGCTAAAGGTATCGTCATTAGGGCCTTTCTGGTTATAATTCAGATCCGATGTTATCATAATTTGCACAAAAAGCCTAGGGTCTACTTTACTCATTTTGCAGCCGATAAACCAAATGCCAACAGACTAGGCCCCGCCGGCTTCTAAATCCGTGTCCCTTTCACCCACGGTGCTGCGATAACCGGTAAATTCAGGCAAGGCAAGACAGCAAGCCAACACACTTATTATAGTTAAAATTCCGCCCGAAATAATGGAAGCAGGAATACCCCAAATGCTGGCCACAAAACCTGCTTCCGCATCTCCTAATTTGGGACCGCTCATATAACTTAACATCTCTAAACTCGCCATACGGCCGCGCAGCGTATTAGGCACCGTTTCATTCCATAAAGTTTGTCTAAACAAACCGCTGGCAGCGTCGAAAGCACCGGCAATCGCCAAAAACAATAAAGCCAACCACAATGAATGACTTAAGCCAAATAAAATAATCGCCACGCCCCAAAATGCCGCAGAAATAGCAATGGCCAAACCATGTCGTTTAATTTTACTGACCGTACCGCTCACCAGGGAAAAAGCAAGCCCACCGATCGCGGGCGCAGCATACAACCAACCCAAAGCAGAGGCTGAACTACCAAAGGTATGTAATGCCATTGCCGGAAATAAAGCCATGGGCATGCCAAACACCATCGCAAAAAAATCAACGCTATAGCTACCCATTAAGCTTTGCCGAGAAGCAGCAAATTGCAAGCCTTCTTTTAAAGAAGCCCAAAAAGCCACTTTGCGTTCAGCGCCCGGATTAGGATGTCCTGGAACTGCCAAAAGCGTTAAAAGTGCAAATAAGTACGTTGCCAGATCCACCGTGTATAACACCACCAAACCTGCATGGGCTATCAGTAACCCACCTACGGCTGGGCCGATTATCATGCAAAAATTATTTTTAAAGGTATTGATGGCACTGTATCGCGCAAAATCTTCTTTTTGCAGAATTTGCTGAGTGAAGGCTTCACGGGCAGGTCTATCGATGGCGATAACACCCAACATACTCGCTGCCAAGAGGAAAATCACCAAAATAGAATTAAGCGCTAATGCATTGAATACCAAACACAAAGAACCCAAAGTCAACAAGCTTCCTGTCCATAATAACAAGGGTTTTCGATGGTATTTATCGGCCAAGGTTCCGCCCCATAAGGCACAAAGAATTAAAGCGGCCAGTTGTACCAATCCTATTGCACCGACCCAAGCCGTGGAATGCGTTGCTTGATACACCTGATAAGGTATAGCAACCGTTGTCATCATGGAACCCATAAAGGATACCCATTGTCCACAAAATAAAAAGGCAAAAGGACGGTTACGGCGCAATAAAGAAAAATCGGGGAGGTATTTTAACATGATTATAATCGTTCAAATCGCTTTTCAGAACGCTAATTATAGCATAGAATCTATTTACATCAAATACACACTTTTGATCTTCGTGGCATTCATTGATAAAATAAGAAATCCTTATTAAATTTAAGAGAGTTTAGACTATGTCCTCCTCCGTACAAGCCATATCACCTATCCAACAAGTACCTCACTTTGATTGGCACTCACAGGATCCTAAAAGCCTGATAC
>CAMFJO010000162.1 GCA_945956945.1 uncultured Legionellales bacterium
GACTTAATTCATTGATGCTTTTGTGTAGACTTTCTTGCAACGTTTTTAGCTGTTGTAATTGGTGTTCGCTAAAATGTAGACGCAATTGTTGCAATGCTTGTTGTAGCGCATTATGGTGTTCTATCGCATGTTCTTTTAATTGATGCAAGACTTGGTCGTGGCGTTGTTGTTGCTGTAGAATGACGCTTTGGCCTTGTTCTTGCAATTGTTGCAAATTTTGTGCAAACTGCGATAATAAGCCTTCTTGACGCAATAAAGCATGGTGTACATTTTGCCCAGTGCGCTGAGTGTTGATAACATAAGCAAACAAGGCAATGGTAGAAATTAAGCTTGCTGCTGTTAAAAGCAATAATAACATGGGGTGTATCCTCAATATGAGTGAGTCGATCGTCAAACAACGCCATTATCTCAAAGCCATGGGTATTGATCTATGGTTGGAACGGCCACAAGCACCACAAAGTACATCAAATTGGCAGAAATTAGAACAAACCGTGGCCGCTTGTCAGCGCTGTGCCTTGCACTGTAGCCGTAAACAAACGGTATTTGGGCGGGGAAATCCTGAGGCCCGGCTTATGATAATCGGTGAGGCGCCTGGTGCCGAAGAAGATAGGCAAGGTCTGCCTTTTGTGGGTAGGGCTGGACAGTTATTGGACAAAATTATTGAAGGCGTAGGTTTAAAAGCGGAAGATGTCTATATTGCCAATGTGTTGAAATGTAGACCGCCCAATAACCGCGATCCCAATCCTGCCGAAATGGCGGAATGTGGTGAGTATTTACAACAACAGGTAGCGCTGGTTGCGCCGCAATTCATTTTAGCCCTGGGCCGTATTGCTGCCCATTATCTTTTAGGCGTCAGCACGCCCTTATCGCGTCTGCGCGGCCAATCTTATGTGTTTGGCCAGACGCAAATTCCCCTGTGGGTGAGTTATCACCCGGCGTATTTATTGCGTAACCCTACTGATAAGGCCAAAGCTTATGAAGATTGGCTGAAAGTCTCGCATCTGCTCTTGAAATAATAAGAAAAGCCACCATATTCTAAGATATTTAAGATAAAGAGGAGACCCCCGTGTCAAAAGATCACGAGCATAAATGGCAAAAAGTCTTTAATAAAGCACAGCAAGATGATGAAGGAAAAAATGAAGATAAGTCCGAATCAGCCAGTGACCACAGCGATATGCCGACTGGCCCTATCGACCCTACCTATAGCGAGTTAAAACAAACGATAGAAGATTTAAAAGCTAAAGTCGATGCCAATTGGGATAAATACTTGCGCGAAGTGGCTGAAAAAGACAATGTACGCAAGCGTTTGGAGCAAGAAGTGCAAAAAATGCAAAAATATGGAACTCAAAAATTAATTGAAGCATTATTGCCTGCTTTAGATGGTCTGAACCAAGGCTTGGAGAATAGCCTTAAAACTGCTAATGAGGATGCGGTGTTAGCGATGCGTGAGGGGTTGGCTTTAACGGATAAGATGATTATGGATGCCTTGGCACGATTCGGCGTAGAGCCTATCAATCCCTTAGGTGAAAAATACGATCCGCAAAAACACGAGGCGATAGCAATGCAACCAAGCGCGGACTATCCTGCGGGTTTTATCATGGCTGTGATACAACGAGGTTATATCCTGCATGGTCGAGTAGTGCGGCCGGCACGTGTTATTGTGGTAAAAGAAGCTTGATTTTCGTGGAATCATCCCCATACTTAGTGATATAGATAGAATTGACTGATTATTTTTGGAGTAAAAAATGGCTAGAATTATAGGTATAGACTTAGGTACGACGAACTCTTGCGTAGCGATTGCAGAACCCGGTGGCAAAATTGTGGTGATTGAAAACAGTGAAGGACGTAGAACCACCCCGTCTATTGTTTCTTTTGGCGAGCAAGTGGATATCGGTGAAGCTGCCAAACGTCAAATGGTGACGAAACCCAAAGAAACTATTTACGAAAATAAGCGCCTGATAGGCCGTAGAGAAACTGATAAAGAAGTGCAACATGCCAAGAAGCATGTACCTTACGATATTATTGCCGCGAAAAATGGCGATGCCTGGATCCGCGTGGGTGATAAAGAGATGTCTCCTCAAGAAGTTTCGGCACAAGTATTGCGTAAGATGAAAAAAACAGCCGAAGATTATTTGGGTGAGCCCGTTACCGAAGCCGTTATTACCGTGCCAGCCTATTTCAACGATGCGCAACGTCAAGCTACCAAAGATGCAGGTCGTATTGCGGGTCTGGATGTGAAGCGTATTATCAACGAGCCTACTGCTGCTGCATTGGCTTATGGGTTGGATAAAAAACCGGGTGATCGCACTATCGCAGTGTATGATTTGGGCGGTGGTACTTTTGATATTTCCATCATTGAAATTGCGGATGTAGAAGGCGATCATCAATTTGAAGTATTGGCAACGAATGGCGATACCTTCTTAGGAGGTGCCGATTTCGATCAGATCTTGATTAATTATTTAGTCGATGAATTTAAGAAAGAATCTGGAGTAGACTTAAGACAAGATCCCTTAGCTTTACAACGCCTAAAAGAAGCCGCCGAAAAAGCAAAAATTGAATTATCCAGTTCGCAACAAACCGATGTCAATTTGCCCTATATTACTGCCGATGCCTCTGGACCGAAACATTTAAACATTAAAATAACGCGTGCTAAGCTGGAATCTTTAGTAGGTGATTTGATCCAACGCACCATTGAACCTTGTAAGATTGCTTTGAAAGACGCTGGATTAAAAGTTTCCGATATCAGCGATGTGATCTTGGTGGGTGGACAAACCCGTATGCCTAAAGTACAAGAAGTGGTTACGGAATTCTTTGGCAAAGAGCCTCGCAAAGATGTTAACCCGGATGAAGCCGTGGCTATCGGTGCTGCAATTCAGGGCGCTGTATTGTCGGGCGACGTGAAAGATGTGTTGTTGTTGGATGTGACACCATTGTCTTTGGGAATCGAAACCATGGGCGGTGTGATGACAAAGATCATCACGAAGAATAGCACCATTCCTACCAAGAAAAGTCAGGTATTTTCGACAGCGGATGACAATCAAAACGCAGTGACTATCCACGTGTTACAGGGCGAGCGTGAAATGGCTTCCGCGAATAAATCTTTGGGACGTTTTGATTTAGTGGGGATCCCTGCTGCTCCGCGTGGTATGCCACAGATTGAAGTAACTTTTGACATCGATGCCAATGGTATTCTGCACGTGCATGCTCAAGATAAAGCGACTGGTAAAGAGCAATCTATTGTGATCCGCGCTTCGAGTGGTTTGTCTGAAGAAGAAGTGCAAAAAATGGTAAAAGATGCTGAAATGCACGCTGATGAAGATAAGCAATTCCATGAATTGGTCGCAGTACGCAATCAAGCCGATAATTTATTGCATTCCACCAAAAAGACCCTGTCCGAAGTGGATAGCAGTGTAGTGGATGAAGATACCCGCGCTAAAATAGAAGCGGAAATTAAGGCTTTAGAAGAAGCGGTGAAAGGCAATGACAAGGCTAGCATCGAAGCGAAGATTGAAAGCTTATCCCAAATGAGTGCGCCTTTGGCCGAGAAAATGTATGCTAAGGCACAAGCAGAACAAGCTGCACAACAAGGACAAGCCAGTGAAGAAGCTACCCAGCAGTCAGCCGGTGAAGAGGGCAATGTTGTGGATGCTGAATTTGAAGAGGTGGATGAGAAGAAGAAGAAGAAAGACGACGAATAGATGTTTAGCTTCGTTAGCATCTAAATCTATTCGCATCGATAAAGCGCAGATTTGGATGCAGGTTGCACGCAAAACAGTTACGAAAAAGCGGAGTTTACACACAGACGTAAATGAGCATTTTTTGTAACTGTTTTGCGTGCAAGATGCGCCAAATATGCGCTTTTATTAAAGATGGTGAAAACTTACATGG
>CAMFJO010000163.1 GCA_945956945.1 uncultured Legionellales bacterium
AAGGTGGCCGCTAAACTCAGCTTTAATGGTGTAGAATTAAAAATTCGTTTAAGCTATCATGGTAAAGCACTGACCACCAGCACCGCGATCTTAAACAAAGCTGACAATGAAACTTCATTAGAAAACAGTGTTCATTGGTCTAAAACACGCTACCGACGTGGTAAAACACACCTAACATATGGATTTGATATTGCCTAATAAGAGAAAAATAATATGAGCTCTAACCATACCCCCATGATGCAACAATATCTAGCGATAAAAAATAACTATAGAGATGTTCTTTTATTTTATCGCATGGGAGATTTCTATGAGATGTTTTTTGAGGATGCGATTGAAGCAGCGCAATTATTAAATATCACCTTGACCCAGCGAGGTCAATCAGCAGGACAAGCCATTCCCATGGCGGGTGTGCCTTTTCATGCAGTAGACAACTATTTGGTTAAATTGGTGCGTCTGGGCCGCAGTGTCGCCATTTGTGAACAAATAGGCGACGATACTCAGGGCAAAGGGCCGATGAAACGCGAAGTAACTCGCATCATCACCCCAGGCACCTTAACTGAAGAAGCCTTGCTGCAAGCCCATGACGATAATATCTTATTAGCCATTCATTCAATGTCAGATCGTTATGGCTTGGCTTGGTTGGAATTAAGCCGCGGTCAATTTGAAATCACCGAATTAGATAATCTGGAAGCCGTTGCTGCTGAATTAGCCCGTTTGCGCCCAGCAGAAATATTAATCAATGGAGAAAATCGAGTACCGGATTATCTAAAAGGCTTTCATGTGAATAAGCGGCCGCCTTGGGATTTTAATAAAGATATGGCGCTCAAAGTCTTGCAACAACAATTCAAAGTGCAAAACTTAGCGTCTTTTAATTGCACTCATTTGCCCCTTGCTATCACCGCAGCCGGCGCACTACTGCGTTATGCTATTCAAACACAGTGTGGTACTTTGACGCATTTACGAAGCTTGAAAGCTATTTCTCATGATAATTACGTTATTATCGATGCGCATAGTCGGCGCAATTTAGAAATAAGTCAGAGTTTGCATGACAAAGCTTCACATACTCTACGTGCTATTTTAGACAAAACCCAAACCGCTATGGGAAGCCGTTTATTAAACCGCTGGTTAAACCAACCCTTACGTCAACGTAGCCTATTAGAACAACGCCAGCAAGCTATTCAATCTTTATTAGAAAATTATACGGTGCTGACACCTTTATTAAAACCCATTGCCGATGTCGAGCGTATCTTAACACGCATCTCTCTCCGAACAGCCAGACCTAGAGATTTATTGAAATTAAAAGAAACTTTATTGGCTTTACCAGCGCTTAAAAAAAGTTTAAGCGAAAATAAGGGCGAACTCCTCAACACGCTTCAAAAACAGCTGCATTTATTTCCCGAATTAACGTCATTATTGGCTAAGGCAATTTCTGCAGAGCCTGCGGCTTTAATTCGCGAAGGCGGTGTAATTGCCGATGGTTTTGATGAAACTCTAGATGAATTAAGACAATTAAGCACGCATGCGGATTCCTTCTTAATTCAATTAGAACAACAGGAAAAGCAAAAGACCGGCTTAAGCTCGCTTAAGGTAGGGTTTAATAAAATCCATGGTTTTTTTATTGAGATAAGTCGTGTGCAAGCTGAACAAGCCCCCAGTCATTATATACGCAGACAAACCCTCAAAAATGCCGAGCGCTTTATTACACCCGAATTAAAATCCTTTGAAGATAAAGTGCTCAGTGCTGAAGCAAAAGCCCTGGCGCGAGAAAAAGAATTGTACGAAAGCTTGTTAGACAACATCAATCAAGAATTAACTGCTTTACAAGCTTTAGCAGAAGCCTTGGCACAATTAGATGTCTTGGTTAATTTAGCTGAGCGCGCTGATAGTTTAGAGCTGGTTTGCCCTACGCTAAGCGATGAGCCTGGCTTATTCATTCAACAAGGCCGACATTTGGTAGTAGAAGCTTATTTGAACGAACCCTTTATTGCCAATGATACCCAATTAACGCCACAAAAGCGCTTGCAAATTATTACGGGACCTAATATGGGTGGTAAATCTACTTATATGCGTCAAGTAGCGATTATTACTTTATTGGCACAAATCGGTAGTTTTGTGCCAGCAGTCAGTGCTCGCATCGGTTTAGTAGACAGAATTTTTACGCGCATTGGCGCTTCAGATAATCTTACCGAAAAACAATCTACCTTTATGTTAGAAATGACCGAAACCGCCACTATTTTAAGGCAAGCGACGTGCCAGAGCTTGGTATTAATGGATGAAATTGGCCGGGGCACAAGTACCTTTGATGGCTTGTCACTCGCCTATGCTTGTGCTGAATACTTGGCTCAAACCAATCAGAGTTTGACTTTATTTGCAACTCATTTTTTTGAGTTAACCCATTTAGCGAGTCATTTAGATTGCGTTCTCAACTTACACGTCAGCGCCAGTGATAAAGATGGCAATATTGTCTTTCTACATCGCATCGAAAAAGGCCCTGCCAGTAAAAGTTATGGTTTGCATGTGGCACAACTGGCCGGAATTCCCGAAGGCGTTATCCACAAAGCCTATGCTAAATTAAAACAATTGGAATTATCCGATTTAAAAAATGACATCCATGCGGTATTTCAACAGAATGAATAATTTTACAATCGAACCTGGAAGCGATCTTTACTACAGTTGGTTGTTTCTCGAAGAACCGAAGAAAAAAGCGGTTAGCGTCCTCTATGAATTTTGCGACACCTTAGCGCGCATGTTAACCTTGAAAGAAAATGACATCTTTATGGTGAAATGGGCTTGGTGGCAGCAAGAAATGGCACAACTATTCCAGCACCAAGCAACGCACCCTGCTGCCATTGCCTTACAGGATATTATTAGCGTTTACAAAATCCCTCCTACCCTATTGCAGGATTATTTAGACGGCATTAAATTGACGCGTGAGCTTGATCATTGTTGTACAGAAGAAGATTTTAATGCTTTTAGTTACCGAACAAGGGGTATTCTGCAAACTTTGGCTGCTTACATTTATGGTTTTCACGATCCCCAAGTGTTGCATTATACACGTGCTATAGCCCTACCTTTAAGCTTAATGGATGAAATCCTATTTATCGGGAAAAACTTAAGGAGAGATCGCGTTTTTCTGCCTTTAAACACGCTGTCTTCCTGGCAAGAAGTTTCGGATACAGATATCCAAGCCATTTTAAGCGTCCAGGCGGAAAAAGCCTTACAGGATTATGAAGCAGCGTTAAAATTACTACCTGTAAGCGAATACGTGTCTCAACACCCTTCTTTGCTGGAAGCAAAATTGAAATCAGCGCAATTATTATTAAGTCAGAATGATTTTTCTGCCTTATTAAAAAGTCATCATGCGTTAACACCTCTTAGAAAATATTTAACCGTTTGGTGGTATTGGCGAAAACTGAGAAAAGCGGCTCAGAAATAAGGAGCATAACTTCATGAACAGTTTTATTATGAATTTTTTCAGGTTGCTTATTACATTATTATTTTTTGTCCGCACTACTATCCTCTTTGCCGGTAATCTGGATATCTCAAAAGCGTCTATTGACGATATAGAAAATGCCATTCAGTCTAAGCAAATAACGTGCGAAGAATTAATGACCCTATATCTAACACGAATTAAACAATATGACCTTGATATTTCTAGAGGGGGCGCTTTAAATGCTTTGGTGAGTCTTAATCCAAGTATCCTTGATCAAGCAAGACAATTAGATCGTGAATTTAAGAAAACGAATAAATTGTCTGGAAAATTACATTGTATTCCTGTAGTGGTTAAAGATAATATTGATACTATTGATACACCATCTACCTCCGGTTCTTTAGCGTTATTAGGCTCTCAGCCTAATAACGATGCTTTTCTGGTC
>CAMFJO010000164.1 GCA_945956945.1 uncultured Legionellales bacterium
TCGGTGCTCGATCTACCTTGTGGTGCAGGCCGGTTTTTCCAAACCATACTGAATTCAGGCTGCGAGAAGCTTTTGGCTGGAGATAGATCCTTGGGCATGTTACAAGTGATCCAGGAGCAGTTGCCCGCTGCTTTATTAGATAAAATAAGTTTGCTCGAACTAGATGCAACCCATATGAATTTACCCGATGACAGCGTAGATAGTATCTTGTGTATGCGTTTGTTGCACCATTTTCACGATCCCAAAGATAGGCTCGTCATTTATAAAGAGATGCAACGGGTGGCGCGTCATACCGTTTGTATTTCCAATTGGGTAGAAGGTAATTATAAGAGCTATAGGGAACAGCGGCTCGCTCAACAAAAAAATGAGGCCTCACGGTGTCTCAATCCCGCTTTATTGGAAAAAGAGTATGTATCAGCAGGATTTAAAGTGTTAGGTAAAGTCGATATGCTGCCTGGGATCTTGTATTGGCGAACCTATGTATTGGGGGTGTAAGGGGAGTGAAGGTGTTGTCAGCGTGAGAGTTTAGTACAAGCGATTGAACCCTTGTAAAGCTAAGTCATAGTTTTTAGATAATGCCAGCACTTTAAATAATTCACCCATTTCACTCGGCAGAGTTAAGTATTTAATTTGTTGCGCCAATCGATAATGTTCTAGTGTATCGGTGGTGTGAGCGATCTGTTCTAATAAACCTAAAGATAGTAAGAAATGGGCTTGCGTGGTGTAACCGGCGATAGTAAATCCTGCTTTGGTTGCCGCATCCATGACAGCACTAAAATCGACGTGCGCCGTTATATCTTGTTCGCCTACATGAATAAGGGGATTGCTGTGGGCTTGGTGTTGATAATGGCACATCAGTGTACCTTGGCTACGATCCGCGTGATAATATTCCGTATTTAAAAAACCATAATCGATGATGAAAGCAACACCGTTTTTTAAAGAGTCACTCAAGCTGTGGATCCAGGGAGCAATATAGGGATTGACCTCAGTCACATAACCCTTTTTCAAAACTTCACAGTCTAAAGTGGCTGCAATTTGCTTGGCCTGTTGTTGCAATAAAGGGTTAGAGATAGTCTGATAATGCCACTTAAAATGCGGCTCTTCATACAGGACATAAGCCTGTTCATGATGTGTATCATACAATCGAATAATATCCACCGGCATGGCATCCAATACTTCATTGGCGAGGACAATGCCGGTTAATGCCGATGGTAATTCTTCCAGCCAAACGACGCGAGATAATAAATGCGGACAGCGCTGTTGTAACTGTTGATATTGCGCTTGTTTTAAGGGAGCGCTTAATTCTAAAATAAAATAATGCGTGGGAAGCGTATTTTCTTTCTCTAAATACAGCAACAAATCGCAGGCGAGAGTGCCAAGTCCAGCGCCAAATTCTAAGATATCCTTCGTGGGCAATTCTTGTAAAATAGTTTGAACCTGACGTGCTAAACATTGGCTAAATAAAGAAGATATTTCGGGGGCGGTGACAAAATCACCTTCTTTGCCAATAGGAAGTTTATCCTGGCAATAATAGCCTAATTGGGGGGTGTATAGGGCTAAGCGCATAAATTCACTGAAAGAAATACGTTGTTCTGGGTTATTGGCGATGACATTGGCAATGTATTCGTGTAAGGACATGGTATAGCTCGACATCTTAAGTAAGGGTATATACTCTTCGTCTTTCAAACTGCAAGTTTGTTGCGTGCTCGCTTTGGCTCGTCATGTATGTTTAGATACACTCCTCGCCAAATTCTCACACGCGCCTCCTTGCAGTTCGAAATACTTTGAGTATAATAGTCTGTATAACCTGTCTAGATCAAGTCTAGAGCCAGGCAATGAAATGACAACAGCCCTAAATGAGGATTTTATGATTGAGCAAGCATTAGCAGGTAAAACCGCGCTCATAACGGGTAGTGCGCGCCGTATTGGCGCGGCGATAGCAAGTGCCTTACATGCCAAGGGGGCGACGGTCATCATCCATTATCATCGATCCAAGGCAGAAGCAGATGCATTGGCACAAACATTGAATGCCGAACGTCGAGATTCTGCTTTTTTGGTGAGAGCGGATCTGATAGAAGCTGACTTATCGCCTATGATGCAACAAGTGCTGGCTCATAATAAAGGGTTAGATATTTTAGTGAATAATGCTTCCTTGTTTTATCCTACCTATTTGCAATGGGATGCTGTCTCTGCCCATACTTTAATGCAAGTGAATGCTTTTGCGCCTTATCAATTGTCGCTGTTGGCTAGAAGCGCCTTAGAAAAAAGCCAGGGCGTTATTATCAATTTAGTAGACACTCACGCAGATAATCCTCTGCGTGACTATGGCCTTTACAGTCAATCCAAAGCGGCCTTGCGTCAACAGACCTTAAGTCTTGCTAAGGAATTGGCGCCGCATATACGTGTCAATGCGGTCGCCCCGGGGGCTATTTTATGGCCAGAAGCGAAGGCTACTTTACAGGAAACACAAAAGAAAGCTGTATTAGAGGGTATTCCCTTACAACGTTTGGGAACACCTGAGGATATTGCCGATGCCGTTTTGTATTTGGCTACGTCCTCTTATGTGACGGGGGTGATATTGCCGGTAGATGGGGGGCGAATGTTGAAAAAATAGAGCCTAATTGACCCTTTTAGGCAAATTCAGTTACTATAGCCCTTATGATGACTACCCTAGAAAACCTAAACATTCCTGGCCCAGCAGGCACTCTCCAAGCCTGTTTACACCATAAAGCACCTGCCGATGCCATTGCCCCATGGACTCTGATTATTTGCCATCCGCATCCTTTGTATGGGGGGACGATGGATAATAAGGTGGTCACCACCATTGCCAAAGCGGGTGTAGAACTGGGTTTACAAGTGCTGCGCTTTAATTATAGAGGCGTAGGGCATAGCACTGGTCAGTTTGCGGATGCAGTGGGTGAATGTGAAGATTTACAAGCTGTTATTGCCTTTCTAAAGCAAAGTCACCCGGATTGTCGCTTGATTTTGTGTGGTTTCTCCTTTGGCGCGTATATTGCTGCGAAAGTAACGGCAGATAGACAAGATGTGAAGGGATTATTGACGGTGGCGCCAGCCGTATTGCATTACGATTTTAGTGGTTTGGCCCAGATCCATTGTCCCTGGTGGCTCATTCAAGGAGATGCCGATGAAGTGGTGCCGCCTCAATCCGTCTATGATTGGCTTGCTACCACTAAGCAAAGCGTCGTACGCCTTGATTTTGCAGGGGCAGGGCATTTTTTCCATGGGCGATTGGTGGAGTTAAAGGCAAGTGTTAAAGAATGTTTTGCGCTTACCCTCCAGAGCGAAATTCCATGACGCTACACGATCGCTATTACCAACAAGTAAAAGAAAAAAAGATAGAAGCAGATCCGCTGCAACAGCAGGCCTTGCAATTATTCGATCATTTCTTAAATGCTTATCAACAGACACAGCGCAAAAAATGGTGGCCTCTCAAGATGCGCCGAGTCTTTATACGCGGCATTTATTTATGGGGCAGCGTGGGGATCGGTAAAACTTGGTTGATGGATTTGTTTTATAGCCAATTACCTGGTACGCGTAAAATACGACAACATTTTCATGTCTTTATGCGCAGTGTGCATCAACGTTTAACGGCATTGCAGGGGACGAGCGATCCTCTAAAAACGATAGCAAAGGAATGGGCCTCCAAAGTAGACGTCATCTGTTTTGATGAATTCTTCGTGAATGATATCACGGATGCAATGATTTTAGGTAATTTATTAAAAGCCTTGTTTAATGAAAAAGTGAGTTTGATTTTAACATCCAATGTACCGCCAGAAAATTTATACCGTAATGGACTGCAACGAGAATTATTTTTACCCGCTATTGCC
>CAMFJO010000165.1 GCA_945956945.1 uncultured Legionellales bacterium
GGAATACGATCTCAGTGAATACAAATTGAGGGCTTCTATTTTATTTATTGGGGTATTGAATATGTATGCTGCGGCATTAAACGCCAAAGGCTTAGATGAGGATTCCAAAACAGCCATGCGCGATAAGATGCTGATTATTTTTAAGGGCTATTATAGTAATCTTGCCCAAAGTCATCACTACAAAGATCCCAACCAACTGAATGCAAGCTCTTTTAGTGAGTGCATTGATCGCCTTTCTCTTCAGATGGCACTTTCTTCTGAAACCTTGAAAGCAATACAATCCATCGGACTTTATTGCGATACCATGATTGGTGGCAATAATCATGCCGGCTGGTTACGCCAGGGCGATGCGCTCTCCAAGCTTTTCTTTAAAAAAGAATTTTTAGCCCTGATTGGTAAAGGCATAGAACTTAAGAATCATATCGTTCAAGTTTTTAAAAATGCTTTTTGCAACAATGAAGTGAGAGACTTTTTTTGTAGATCGGTATTACAAAATTCCATAGCGCTTAAGCCTGACATTCTGGAAAGATTGCAAACAAGAACTCTAGCAGAAGAAGATCTACTATCCCTCAGAAACGGTGTCAAAAATTCTTTGAAAACGATTGTGCTACCCCTATTAACCGATGAAAAAACCTATCTCAAAGGCTATGAAGCCTTGTGTGAAGAAACTTACGGTATCAACGAAGCAGTCTTTGAACAAATGATCGCAGAGATTACAAGCCATATAAAACCCAGTGCCATTGAAGAGAGAAAAAAACAATTTTCCGATCAACCTTCAAAAGAAAGATCGGTTTCCAACACCGCAGTGGAAATTTCTCGCACTAAAAACAGTGTAAAATCATTGGCTTCTTCATTCGGAACAGTGCGTAACTTCAACCAATATCGGGAATTGATCGTATCAAAACCAACCATGCCGGATGAGGAAACAGATGCGCTGCGATTAGCACCTGAGTTTTAATTTTAAAAGTAGACGAAACAGGATGGGTTGAGCACCCCCTAAAATTTGCGCTCACCTTTACCGTTTCACTTCATGCACCGCTTCAACCAGTGCCTCGACATTTTCTATCGGCGTATGTTGCTCGATGCCATGACCGAGATTCACGATCAAACCAGGGTGTGCGCCCCATTCGTCTAATAATTGACGCACGGTGGCTTGCACGATTTGCGGTGTTGAAAATAACACGGCAGGATCCAGATTGCCTTGTAAACAAACTTTATTCCCTACGCGCGCGCGCATGTCGCGCATAGATACGGTCCAGTCTATGCCTAAGCCATTCGCGCCACTTTGGGCCATGGCTTCTAAATTCACCGACGCGCCCTTACTGAATAGGATAATCGGAATATGCGCCGTTTGCGGATCCGCTTTTAAATTGGCGACAATTTGTTTCATATAAGATAAAGAAAAGCGTTGATAGTAATCTGGCGTTAACAAACCGCCCCAGGTATCGAACAACATCACCACATTCACACCTGCCAAGATTTGGCCTTTTAAATATTGCGTTGTCGCTACCACCAGTTTGGTGAGCAAAGCATGTAATACTTCTGGCGCCTGATAAGCCATTTTGCGCGCCGTGATAAAATTTTTGTGGCCGCTCCCTTCTATCATATAACAGGCGACTGTCCACGGACTGCCGGCAAAGCCAATTAAAGGCACGCGGCCATTTAATTCTTGCTGAATGAGTTGTACCGCTTGCACGACATAATTCAAGGCATTCTCAGTGTCTGGGATAGGCAAGGCTTCTACATCCTTTATCGTCTCAATGCGTTTTGCAAATTGGGGGCCTTCTCCCTCCTGAAAAGATAAACCCAAACCCATCGCATGCGGAATGGTTAAAATATCCGAAAATAAAATAGCTGCGTCCAGATCAAAACGTTTTAAGGGTTGCAGCGTCACTTCCATCGCCAATTCGGGGGTTTGACACAGGTTTAAAAAATTTTTTGCTTTGGTGCGGAGTTCCCGGTATTCAGGCAAATAACGGCCCGCCTGACGCATTAACCACACCGGAGGAACATCAACAGGCTCAAGCTTCAAGGCTTGTAATAAACGGGTATTTTTTATTTTCATGGGTAATAAGTCTCTTTAACATGGGTGGGAATTCACTATTATACCTTTCTCCCTGTGAGCCGTCATTGCGAGGCGCGTAGCGCCGTGGCAATCCAGGAAGATCTTATGGATTGCTTCGATGCTGCGCATCTCGCAATGACGGCCCACAGGGAACAAATATTTCACAGTATTGATATAGATTTATATCTGTGATACCAAACTATCTTTTATTTTATCTATTCCACCACTGTCGCATTCGGGATCTGTGCAAAAGAACGCGCCCAGGGTGTATTTTTTTGTACGCTCGGAGGTAATTGATGCAATTGCTTCGCTGCCTCAGCCGAATTGGCATATTGTCCCACCGTCGCAATGTACCAATCTTTATCGTCTTTTAAGGTACGTAAATAATATAAATTAGTGGGCAGCGCGCTGCGACAGTTGGCCACCGATTTTGCTGTCCACAATTGGCATACCGTTTTCTGTAAGGTCTTCAAATCATAGCCTCCGGCAACTTGTATGGTATAACCTTGTGCCTTGAAAGCGGTTTTAGCTGCCGATGTTTTCGCCGGCGCAGCATTATCAGGGGATACAGGGGTCTTAGAACTTGGCGTTTTAGGTGCAACCGGTGCAGCTTTAACGGGCTCCGCTGAAGAACGAAGTTCGTTGTCATTGGGTATGTGCGTCATAATAGGAACATCTTGGGACATGGCCGTTGTCGGCGGCGCCGTTTGGGTTGCCACGGGACTCTCATTTACCAGCGGTGTATTGATTGCTACGCCTTTCGATGTCGTCGGTGCAGCATTCACCTTTTGTGTATTCGTCACGCTATTGCTTGCTAGTATGGTATTGTTGGTGACGGGCGCAACTTCTGCGTTATTCTCTGTTACCGAATTCGTGTTCGCCATAGACGGAACAGCTGAACTATTCTTCGTTACCGAAGCCGTGTTCGCTATGGACGCAACAGCTGAACTATTCTTCGTTACCAAAGTCGTGTTCGCGACCGACACCGCAGGTGTAATCTCTTTAGTAACCGGAACAGTGCCAAGGGTTTGTGGTTGAGATGGCACAGAAGTATCATCCTGAATTTGTATCTTGGGCGCAATATCATTTGCAGCGGTATCCACGGGTTTGGTAATCGTCTTCACCCAAGCGCCTTGTTTTTCCACGGTCACTACCTTAGTGTCGTCGCTGGGAATAGTCGTGGGGGTGGGTGAACTCAAATTCCAGATAAGACCCACGCCCACTATCGCCATGGCACAAGCGGTAATCCATGCGGCTTTATGCGGTATGACCCAGGAACGTTGTGGCGCTTTATCTCTGGCTTTGGTCTCCAATATATCAACCGCCATCACCACCAAACGCGCCAGAATTCCCTTGGAATTGACACTCAAATCCACGAATTGTGATTTAGAGAAAGGCATAACACCTTTATAACCCGCCTGTCTTAAGCCATGCTTGATGTAGTTTCCTATTTCTGCTTCATTTAAAGGCTCTAACACCAGCGTAAAACTACTGCCCGTACTCCAGTCGGAGGCGCCTGAACTCGCGAACAAATGCTCCAATTGCATTCTGCCGGCTAATAAGATATTCAAGCTGTGCGCTGTTTCATCCAAGTCAGACATGAGATCCAAGATAAAGCGCACCGTTTCTGCTGGCAAATGATGGGCATCGTCTATGATGAGTAAAAAGCGCTCATTGGATTGTGCCATCTGCGTTAAACGCGCTTTTAAAGACTGCATAAAAGTATCAGTGTGTACACCAT
>CAMFJO010000166.1 GCA_945956945.1 uncultured Legionellales bacterium
CAGATGGGTTTTTGTTTATTGATTTGACTTAAAGGGTAGTCTCGGCAAATCTAAAGTCCGACTTTAGATTTGTCGAGAAATGAGTAATATATTTTTAAGTATCCCGACCTTGTATTTTTAGTGATCGAACGCAATTGAGTAGGTATAGAGCTTTGCATTTAAGATCTGGACATTTGGCGCCGGGTACGCGGGGTCCTGTCCGGTGACTTTTCCAGCGTGCTCGTGCCTGAGCGCGCTGGAGGCCTCTGTCACCAGCCACCCCGCTTCAAGAATCGTGCTTCGTTGGAGCTATCATGATTCAATTTGCGACGCGGTTAATTTGAGAAATACGATATTATAAGAATTCACGATGCCACCTTTTCTCTATGATCCGTCATTGCGAGCTTTCGCTTTAGCGAAAGTGTGGCAACCCAGAAAATAAGTGTTTCTTTGTATCAGCAAAATTGCTTGGATTGCACCGATTCTACTTATTTTGCAGTTGATTCATCTCAATATAAACAAACTCTATATCTCGGGGTGATAGGATTCGAACCTACGGCCCCTGCCTCCCGAAGGCAGTGCTCTACCAGACTGAGCTACACCCCGCAGGATGAGAGTATATCAATGAAGTGCTATAGCGTAAAGTCGGTCACTACAACAAAATTTTGCTTGGGTGATTCCCTAGTAAATATAAGATATACTCATTGTTCATTATAACAAAGAAGAGGTATTTTATGAAACATGGTCCAGCAATTGTTAATTTCTTACATGAGAACCAAGAGAAAGTACGGGGGATCCGTATACAGGGAGATTCTGATCGCCCGGGCTCTTTAAAAATAAGCTTAAACGATGGTTCTGAAATAATATTTGATGGATGGGATGAAGAAGATCAAGGCTTATTTGCCTGCGCCCTCAAAGGAGAGCCGTGGGACCCGAGTAAACGAGGTATTCCCTCTACCTTAACCATTTTGTCTGACGCAGAAAAAATGGAGATAGCGACTGATAAAAAGGTAGATATAAATATTTGTGGAGAACCTTTAGAGAAATGGGGAGAGAAACAACCAGAACCCGTTAAATTATCAGGAGAATCATTTACGATCTGGAAGAAAAAACCAGTAGCCGAAAGTTCTGCCCAAGGTGCTCGGCAATCCACATCACAAGATGCGCAACCACCCACATTTGGTGGCATGAAAAAAGGTTTTCTAGGTTAATATCGTTTTTCTAAAGAGCATGGATTATCTTATGGCGTTTGGGTTTATTCGTGCGTCTTGATCCATGCTCTTGAAACAAAGCGGTATTCCCCGAACGGAAATGTATTAATTACAGCGCGATACCGTAAAGTCGGCGAGGGCCAGGAGGGCTGTTTTATAAGGAGAATCCGGTACAGAGCTTAAGGCCGCACAAGCCGCCGCGACTTCTTTATTAGCACATTGATGGGTGTATTCGATGGCTTTGTTGCGTATCAAAGCTTGTTGAATTTCCTTTAACAAGGTTGTTCCCCCCGCTTCTATGGCTTCGCGAATGAGGGCTTTTTCCGCGGCATTGCCCACTTCTAAAGTATAAATGAGAGGAAGCGTTGGTTTACCCTCCGCCAAATCATCGCCTACATTTTTACCCAACTCAGTGGCATCACCCTGATAATCCAGAGCATCGTCTACCAATTGGAAGGCTAGGCCCAAATGGTGGCCAAAGGCGCTCATTTGTTGTTCTATTTCTTCCGATTGATGACTGATGACGGCTGCCAGTTGGGTAGCAGCAGAGAACAACTTAGCAGTTTTCGCCGAAATAACGTCAAAATAACGGGCTTCGTCGGTCGCGGTATCGTGGCAATTGATCAATTGCAGCACTTCACCTTTGGCAATGGTATTGGAAGCGGTCGCCAGAATGGAGATAACCTTTAAATTTTGTACTTCGGCCATCAACTGAAAAGCGCGAGAGAACAAGAAATCCCCTACCAGCACGCTGGCTTCATTGCCCCAGATACTGTTGGCGGTAATTTGACCACGCCGTAAAGAGGAATCGTCTACCACGTCATCGTGCAATAAGGTGGCAGTGTGGATAAACTCAATGATGGCAGCGAGGAGTATGTGCGTATCTCCTTGATATTCAAAGGCTTTTGCGGTTAATAGCAATAACATTGGCCGTATGCGTTTGCCGCCGCTGGACACAATGTGCTGGCTTAGGCTGTCTATGAGCGGAATATCCGCCGCCAATCGCGCTAGAATCAGCTGATTAACGCGTTCCATATCGTCTTTAACATGGCTGCGAATAGCATCCAAGGACATAGTAAACCCCTCTTACATTAATTTGACGATGATATCATAAAAAAAAAGAAGCTCCTACCAAGGACCTGTTGGCATTTTGTAGCCAGTAAATGAAATGTTAACAGGCCCTATTGCATATTCTCAAATAATATCGTACCATAAGCAGCTATTTTTCGACCCACACACAATACCTTGGGTCTCTATTTGCCAATTTTGGAGTATGAACATGTATGCGGTTATTATTACCGGTGGGAAACAATATCCCGTCACTAAAGATCAGGTTCTTTCTGTAGAAAAATTGCCCATCGCAGAAGGGGGCGCTGTCGAATTCAATGAAGTATTATTGGTCAATACCGGCCAGGAAGTCAAAGTAGGGGCGCCTTTGTTAAAGGGTTCTAAAGTATTGGCAACAGTGGTAGAACATGGTCGTGGCAAAAAAATAAACATTATTAAATTTAAACGTCGTACGACTTATTTAAAAAGACAAGGTCATCGACAAAGCTATACCAAAGTCAAAATAACCGACATCGTCGTCTAAATAATTTGGAGATAAACCGAAATGGCACACAAAAAAGCAGGCGGTAGTACCCGTAACGGCCGCGATTCTCAACCTAAGTACCTCGGTCTTAAAAAAGCCGGCGGTGAAGCCGTATTAGCCGGTAATATTATCATTCGTCAACGTGGTACCAAGTACCATGCTGGTTGGAATGTGGGTGTGGGCAAGGATTATACCTTGTATGCTTTGGTTGAAGGCAACGTGAAATTCGAAAAACGCGGCAAACTGCAGCGCCAATATGTGAATATTATTCCCGCAGATAAACAAAGCGAAGCAGCTTAGCATAATGCTTTTATATATACTCACAGCAATTGGTTTTTAGGTTAGGCGGCAAGCTGGTGAGCAAAAGGAGTGTATTAAACATACATGACTTTTGCGAGCTGCGCAGCCAACAGCATCTAAAAATCAAGTGCGAAGAGTATGGGCACTTAGGTGCCCATTTTTTTATTCATAAAAATCACAGCTCACCAAATGATCATTTACCATCCCTGTTGCTTGCATGAAGGCATACACGGTAGCAGGACCTACAAATTTGAATCCCGCTTTCTTGAGACTTGTTGTTAATGCTTCTGCAGCCGGTGTATAGACAGGAATGTCCGCCACACTTTGCCGTTGATTGTGCTGTGTTTTGCCATCGACATGTTGCCATAGCCATTCAGCAAAAGAACCTTGTTCTCTTAATTGTAAATAGGCCTGAGCATTATTAATGGTGGCCAAGATCTTAGAGCGATTGCGTATAATGCCGGTATCAGTCAGCAGTGCTTGAATTTTATCCTCACCATAGCGCGCAATTTTAGCTGCATCAAAGTTATCTAAAGCTTGTCTAAAAGCTTCCCGTTTATGCAAGATAGTTCGCCAGCTTAAGCCGGCTTGAAAGGTTTCTAAAATAAGAAATTCAAAAAGTTTATCTTCATCGTACAAAGGACGGCCCCATTCCTCATCGTGATAACGAATGTATAGGGGATCCTCACCACACCAGGGACAACGCATTGCTTATTT
>CAMFJO010000167.1 GCA_945956945.1 uncultured Legionellales bacterium
CTAATGTGCTGCACGCTTTTTTCATCTAAAGATTTACCCAGAAAAATATTGGCGGTGGCAATAAATCGCTCAGGTGAATCAGTCACTAAAAATAAAGTTTCTTTTTTAGGCGCGCTGGATAATAAATCGTGTTGTTGCAATAAAGTTAATGTTTGCGCAGCCGCGGTAGTGGCAGAATCAATCACCATTACGTTTTTACCCACATAATGTTCCATGCGTGATTTTAGTAAGGGAAAATGCGTACAACCTAGAACTAAGGTATCGGGTGTCACTTTGGCTGTATTCTTAAATAAGGGTTTTAAATAGTGTTCAATAATGCTATCGGTGATCTCGCCATTCAACCAGCCTTCTTCGACTAAAGGTACCAAGAGCGAACAAGCCTGTGCACTTACCTGAATGTTTTTATTCAAGCTGGCAATCGCTTTTTCGTAAGCATGATAACGTACCGTGCCTTCTGTGGCGATCACGGCGATGTGCTGATTGCGCGTCGCCTTAACGGCGGCCATAGCGCCAGGCATAATGACGCCTAAGATAGGTATGTCGCGAAATTCTTGCTGCAGCGTCGACAATGCATGTGCGGATGCCGTGTTGCAGGCAATGACCAGTGCTTTGATGCGATGTTGACGAATGAATTGCCCACACACCTGCTTGGCATATTGGATCACCGTTTCACGGCTTTTGGTGCCATAGGGTATGCGCGCGGTATCGGCTAAATACACAAAAGATTCTTGTGGCAGTGCTTGCCATAAGGCGCTTAAAACAGTGAGACCGCCAATACCGGAATCGAAAACCCCTATGGGTGCATTATTGAAGGTAGACATGATAAAACCATTTATTTGTGTTACTATACGGCCAAGTTTAGCATAGCTCTATAAGAGTATCAGCATGAGTGAATGTAAACAAGTCTCATTCTCAGAAGAAGAAGGTGTTGACGGTTTTTGGGGCATCATTAGCCTTAATAGGCCGGAAGCCTACAATGCCCTAAGCCATGACATGATCCTTTGTATCAGCACCCAATTGGACACCTGGTCTACGAATAAGGGTCTTTTGGGCATCGTCATCCATAGCCCCTTTGAAAAGGCTTTTTGTGCCGGTGGGGATATTCGCACCTTGTATGATAGGGGCAAAAAAGGCGATGTGGCGGCCCTAAGCGCTTTTTTTGCGGATGAGTATCGCTTGAATTATAAAATTCACCATTACCCCAAACCGTGGCTCTCCTGGATCAATGGCATTACCATGGGCGGTGGTGTCGGTATCTCTATTCATGGCCGTCATCGTGTGGCAACTGAAACTTTGAAATTTGCCATGCCAGAATGTTCCATTGGTTTTTTCCCTGATGTGGGTGGATCGTATTTCTTGTCGCGCATGCCTGGAGAGTTGGGTACCTATTTGGGTTTATCGGGCGCAACGATTGGCGCAGCCGACGCACTGTATGGTGGTTTAATCGATCATTGTATTGCGGCAAGCGATTATGCTGCTGTGATAGCACAATTGCGTCATATTGATTTTAAAAAAGTGGCGGAACCCAATGAGGCTATCACTACTATTTTGAACGAACACAGGCTATCGTGTCCGCCGCCCGCATTAACCGAATACCGTCAGATCGTCGATCATTGTTTTGGTGGAGATTGTGTAGAAACCATCGTGCAGCGATTACAGCAACACCCTTTGCCATGGTGTCAAACTGTAGCAGCATTGCTGTTACAAAAATCGCCCTTAAGTCTTAAAATAACGCTAGCACAATTGCGGCGTGGCCGCAAACTCGATTTAGGTGCTTGTTTGCAAATGGAATACGGTTTGGCACAACATTTTGTATGCGATGCCGATTTCTATGAAGGAGTGCGCGCACAAATTATTGATAAAGACAAAACACCACATTGGCAGCCAGCTACTTTGAGCGCAGTGGCGCCTCAACAAGTTACTCAGTATTTTGCTACGACGATAAACACATTACAATTAATAGGGGGTGATGCATGAACGTTATCAATGTAAAGGCTGTAAAAGATTATTTTTTATGGCTGCAAGCGGATATTTGTGCACGTATGGAAGCCTTGGATAAAACAGCATCCTTTAAAAAAGATAGCTGGACGCGTGCCGAGGGTGGCGGTGGTTTGAGTTGTGTTTTAGAAGGCGGTGCACTATTAGAAAAAGGGGGGGTCAATTTTTCTCATGTGACGGGCCAACATTTGCCCCCTTCTGCGCTAGCACATCGTAAAGATTTAGCAGGAGCCGCTTTTGAAGCGACCGGCGTATCTTTGGTGTTTCATCCCCGAAATCCCTATGTGCCTACAACCCATTTTAATGTGCGCTTATTTGTGGCGACACCTGAAAAGGGAGAACCCCAATGGTGGTTTGGCGGCGGTTTTGATTTAACACCCTATTATCCTTTCCTGGAAGATTGTGTGCATTGGCATACTATGGCACGCCAAGCCTGTTTGCCTTTTGGCGCTACATTGTATCCAAGATTTAAAAAATGGTGTGATGATTATTTTTATTTACCACATCGGCAGGAAACGCGCGGTATCGGCGGACTTTTTTTTGATGATTTTAATGAGCTTGATTTTGAAACGACTTTTTCACTCGTACAAAGTGTTGGCAATCACTTTCTATTGGCGTATGAACCCATCGTTAAAAAACGGCAGACACAGAAGTATGGCACCGAGCAAAAAGATTTTCAGGCATATCGCCGCGGTCGTTATGTAGAGTTTAACCTGGTTTACGATAGAGGCACTTTATTTGGTTTGCAAAGTGGTGGCCGTACGGAATCTATTCTGATGTCTTTGCCACCGCATGTGGTGTGGCAATATAATTGGGCCCCTGCAGCAGGATCGGCTGAAGCGCAATTGTATCAGGATTATTTAAAGCCACGCGATTGGCTTTCGATGGAGAAAAATAATGATGCAGCAAAAGCCAATCATCCTGAATAAAAAAGACTATGTTGTTATTCAACAAGCGGTGTCGACGGAAGTTTGCGATTTATTAGCAGATTATGCCAATTTCAAGGCAGCCATAAAACCCAATATAAAAAAAGATGGCCTTAAGAATGTTCATCGAGAGTATGGTGATCCTTTAATGGAACTGCTGCTGGGTAAGTTGACTCCTTTAATAGAAGAGGCCACCGGCTTGGCGCTTTGGCCTACACTGGCATTTTACTATACCTATAAAAATGGCAATGAGTTAACCAAACATAAAGATAGAAGCTCTTGCCAAATTGTTGCTGGCTTATGCATCGGCGCTGATGAAGCATTTAAAAAAGAACATGGAACCTGGCCACTCATTCTGGATGTAGAGGGTAAGTCTGAATCCATTGCCTTGGGTTATGGGGATATTTTGGTCTTTAAAGGTCACGAGACAGTACATTGGCGTGAAGTTTTTAAGGGTGCGTGGTTTGTCTCAGCCATCTTTGCTTATGTAGATAAAAACGGACCTTTTGCCTTTCAAAAATTCGATCAACGCCAATCCTTGGGTAAACCGCATGTAGGCATGTTTCATTGGTTATATGGTAGCTTTAAAGGACTGTTAAAACAGCGATTCTATAATAAGCGAAAAAAAGCCGCTTATGATGAGATAGGGCATCTATAGGGTCATTTGCATGTTGCTTCCTACTTTGGAATGAGAGTCCACGAAAAAAGAAATAAAAAAAGCTTTTCAGAAGATAGCGATAACTGACGTTCGCATTTTGAAATGCATTTAGTGTATACTTTAAAATTTTTAAGGGAATAAGGCTGTCTCTTATACACATCTCCGAGCCCACGAGACGTAGAGGAATCTCG
>CAMFJO010000168.1 GCA_945956945.1 uncultured Legionellales bacterium
GTTAAACGCATCGGGAAATACTGCTTCTAAAGCCGGTCTTAAGGGCCCCCAAATGTAGGGCCGCGGTAGTTCTTGTGGTCCACTCACTTCTACCACATTGAACCCAGTGTCACCGTGCAATCCTAAGTTGTGTACAACGCGATGTTCTTCCAGCCAAGCTGGCGCCGCAAAGAAAACCGGAATACGATGCCCAGTTGCTGTTATCTCTAATAAAACGTGGTTGCTACAATAATACAAATTTTGTGTCATCTGAGACATATTGATCACTCCTTAATAGATCTTAGACACTGGCTTCTTGAGGTATACACCGTGTTTCGGTAATCGCGAATTTTGCTATCAATGCGGCAATACCGCAACTGATAGGTAAAATCAACAAGGCATGCTGGTAGTCCAGTACCGAATATTGCGGTACTCCATCCAGCATAGTCTGATCCCAACCATATCGCAAGAACACCCCTACTAAAGGTTGCGCGATAGCACCGCTGATCACTATCAATAAATTATTAAGACCCATGGTCGCGCCTAAAAAACGCTGCGGCGTAATATCATTGATAACATTAAAACTTAAAGATTGCCCTGCTGTAGCAGCACCGAATAAAAATAACAGGATAAATAACAAGGGCAGGGGCACTGATACAAACAATATCAGCAAAGTCGTTATTACCCCCAGTACCGCCCCCGTCCATAAGGGAATATTACGGCTACCGATACGTTCAGAGATCCATCCTGCCAGGGGACTTCCTAAGCCCATGCCTATCCAGACCATAGAACAGGCCAACGCCGCCATAGCCGTGCTCATTTGATAAAATTTTTCTAAAAACGGCACGCCCCATAAAGCTGCAAAACACACTATTGGAAGAAAGATAAAAAAGGCGTAGGCACCGACTATCCAGATTTGCGGCTTAGAAAATATGAATTGTAGACGCACTCGTGCGGAGATCTTTTCTCTTATCATTTTTTTGGTCGTCGAGCCCGCCGTATAATCTTTAACAAAGAAGTAGGCCAAAATCATCAATAAATAACCTACGAGGGATAAGCCCAACAAAGTACCACGCCAGCCAAAAGCATTCACCAATAAGGCGGCTGGGCCTTGTCCTAATACCGCGCCGGCACATCCTAAGAATTGCGTCACCCCCACGACAATAAAAAAATATTTGGCGGCAAACCATTGCCGACCGAGAAATAATAAGCCGACATAGGCACAAGCCGAACCCAATCCGGTTAAAAACCGCCCCACGCCTAACAACCAGGCGTTATGTGCCACAGCCATGAAAGTTGTTCCCAAAGCACACACCAATATGGCTGCCACCAGGGTCTTCTTAGAACCAAAATGATCAAAGCAATATCCTCCGACCAATTGCATGGAGGAATAAGAATAATAATATGCTGACAAGGCGGTACCAATCACCAGGGCGTCTACGTTAAATTCTTTCATGAAGAATTGCGTCATGACACTGGGCGATACCTGCAAAGTAAACTCAAAGACTAAAAATAAGCCCGCAATCGTGCAAACCCAAAGGCCATATTTATGATTCATAGATTAAAACCTGCTTAGTAATGGATGACAATAGGCTGTCTTTTTTTAGACAGGATTGGGTTTATTGTAAACTAAATACCTAGAACTTGGCTATAGGGTCTATTCACTCCCGATTTATCGGCTGCAAAATGAGTCTAAGCAGCCCAAATGTCCACAAACCTTTGTGGTATAATTCAAGTTAGGAAAAAACAACCAAGGTACTTTCATGTTTAAAGACCATTTTTCAGGGCATGCGCAGCAATACAGTAGCGCTCGTCCTACTTATCCAGACGCTTTATTTAAATACCTAGTCACGCAAGTTAAACATCGCGATTTAGTCTGGGATTGCGCCACTGGCAATGGTCAAGCAGCACTTCAACTAGCGCCTTACTTTAAATCGGTCATTGCGACCGACGGCAGCCAAACACAATTAGCCGAGGCCAAACCTTGTTCTAATGTTGAATATCGCATTGCCATGGCTGAAGAATCTGGAATAGACAGCGGCTCGGTTGATCTTATCACCGTTGCTCAAGCCGTACATTGGTTTGATTTTGATAAATTTTATGCGGAAGCGCGGCGTGTCTTAAAGCCGGATGGCATTATCGCCATCTGGTGTTACGGACTCTTCCATACCAATAGTACAGCCATCAATACGCTACTTCACACTTTTTATGAGGATATTGTTGAACCATTCTGGCCGCCGGAAAGAAACTACATTGATGAACACTATGCAACATTGCCTTTTCCTTTTAAAGAAATAAAAAACATCCCAACATTTTCCATCGTCAATTACTGGAACAACCAGCAAATGGTAGATTACCTCAATACCTGGTCCAGCGTTAAAGCCTATGAAAAACAATTGAATGAAAGCCCTGTGAAGTCCTGGTTTATTCCCAGATTATCGGCTTCTTTAAACGATAAAGACACCACTTTAACCGTAACTTTTCCGCTAACGCTCAAAATAGGTTATAGATAACTATCTACGTATATGATAAAGCCCCTATTGAGCATGAGCAGTTACGGTTATGGATCAAAACGTCCTCTTTTTCGAGCATCAATCGCTTGTGACAATGGGTTCGAAAATCTATTTAAAAAACTTTCTCCTGGAAAAAATTGATACCGATGATCGGGGTTTATGTTTTCACTTTCATCTAAACGTTTTCTCTTAGGAGCCGCTGAGGAAAGCATGGGCTGCAAACTTAGATCTTCTAACTGCTGTTCTAGCTGTTGCATTATTCCACAAGAAGATTGATACCCATTATGGCTAAATTCGTGCGCATCCGCAACCTGATCTTTATTAGGCAACAGCATTTGTTCTTCATTCAATCCATATTCTTCACATAGCAGCTTAAGCAAGGCGTCACCTTTGTCAGCAATAGATTCTCTATCGACTTGGGTAAACGTCAGTTTTTTGTGCCTATCAATATTGGTCACTCTTGCTATAAGCTCTAATTGGGCTTCGCTGGCTGTTGTATAATCACCGCGCTCGAGCGTCAAGATATCATCGATTAAGGCGACAGCCGCTTCATCAATCAGCTGTATGACTGCATCGGATCTTAAATCCACATAATATAAGGCTTCATTGGCGTAAACGACGACAGAAGAAAGTGACTTTGCCTCTTTTGATTCAAGTTTGCCATCCACAATTAAATAATGGGCGGACTTGTTTTGCAGATTTTCTTTGATTAGTTCTAAGTTTAAACCAGGACCTACCGAACCAAGATGAAGAAGCCCACACTGCCGTTGACGGAGATGCGTCATTGCATTAACCCACTGATGAGAGGAATAGGCATAACGTGCCTGGAAACAAGTCCTTTTCCCCTCTCTACGATAAGTTAGCGAGATACACCCGGGTTCTCGGCTTTCCCGTACTAGAAATAATGCCTTTGTCTTACGCAGGTAAGCAGAAAAATCGGCTATAATTTCCTTAGGATCTTGACGGGCTTCATTCAAAACTCTTTTAAAAACAAATGGTTTTCTACCATCTTCTTTTGGTTCTGCAGGGAATTGAACCATAACCTGATCTGGTGATGATGACATACTATTTACCTTCATTTTATAAGTGACTTATTATCGTCGTCTATTATATTCAAAGTTTGTACAAAAGACAACGATCTTTTTAGCGCTATACCGAAACACACTTCAAAATGCGCAGTAAAGCAAAAGAACGGTGGGAAACGCCTCAAGGTTTGGCTGTCTCTCAGTGTCAAACCGTGCGCCGCAGGGATGCGGCGCCCGAGCCT
>CAMFJO010000169.1 GCA_945956945.1 uncultured Legionellales bacterium
AGATTCCTCTACGTCTCGTGGGCTCGGAGATGTGTATAAGAGACAGGGCCTAGGCAGCGCCCTCATTTTTGGTCTTGCATTATCGGTTGCCAGTACGGTGGTGTTGATACGATCGCTTGAATCAAAGGGTATTGTAAAAACCATCAATGGGCAAATCGCTGTTGGCTGGCTGGTAGTAGAAGATCTTGCCATGATCGTCGTGCTTGTTTTTTTACCGCTAATAGCAGAGTTATTAGGCGGTAACGCTGCGGCAAGTCACGATAAAAATTTGTGGTTAACATTAGGCCTAGCTTTATGCAAAGTAGTGGCATTTATTATCATCATGTTAGTGTTGGGTCGTTCAGTATTACCCAAACTGCTGTGGCAGATTGCCACCACGGGTTCTAGAGAATTATTTACGCTCTGTGTGATAACCGCCGCCCTGAGTATTGCTTTTGTAGCCTCCAAATTATTTGGTGTTTCTTTAGCATTTGGTGCTTTTTTTGCCGGCATGATAATAAGAGAATCAAAATTTAGTCGTCGTGCTGCAGAAGAATCGCTACCTTTTAGAGATGCTTTTGCCGTGTTGTTTTTTGTCTCCGTGGGTATGTTGTTTAATCCCTATATTTTCATTCAGGAACCTCTGCAAGTATTGGCCGTCATAAGCATCATTGTTCTAGGGAAATCGGTGGCAGCGGTGGCTTTGGTCCTTGCTTTTCGATACTCCCTGAATACGGCACTGACCGTTTCGGCCAGTTTGGCCCAAATCGGTGAATTCTCATTTATTCTTGCGGCACAAGGGGTGCACTTTGGATTGCTATCGGCGGAAGGGCAAGAACTCATTCTTGCCGGAGCGCTTGTTTCTATTGCAATTAACCCTTTTATTTTCAAACTGGTAGCCCCCTTGCAATCCTGGTTACAAGCTAACACGTCGAAAACTCAAAAATTTAACCACACAGAAGATCCTTTAATGGAATTACCAGAGCCAATAGACAAAAACGCTCTATCAGAACATATCGTGTTAGTGGGTTACGGTCGTGTCGGCAAGCGTATTAGTGCAATACTGGCCCAACATCACATTCCTTATATCATTATAGAAGAAAGTCGTGATCTGGTGATGCAATTACGTCATCAAAAAATTCCAGCCCTATTTAACGGCATTTCAGAAGGCTTCGCTCTCACACAAGCGCACACTGCCAAAGCACGCATGCTGGTCATTGCCACCGCCGATATTTTCAACATACGTTCGCTGATCAACACAGCACGCGCCTTAAATCCCGACATTGAAATTGTTGCGCGGATCCGCAATGAAGGAGAAGCCGATTTATTACGACAAGAGGTCAAAGGATTTTTCTTTGTAGGTGAAGAAGAACTTGGCCGAAATATGAGTCAACATATAGTAGATCAATTTACGCACCATACTGAGGCTTCGTCTACACCTGCCCATATTCCAGGCCCTCTGCCAACCAGCGGTTGATCAAAGCATCACATACCAAGGGCTGTGTTTGTAATAACACCTGCGCCATCTCTTTAACAATGGGTAATAAAATACTATCCCGTGTATACGAAGCGATACGCAATCGTCCTGTACCCGTTTGGCGTGTTCCCAGCAATTCGCCGCTACCTCTTAATGCCAGGTCTTTTTCGGCGATCACAAAACCATTTTCGGTAGTGCGCATTACTTGCAAACGTTCATAAGCGATGTCTGATAAGGGCGATTGATACATTAACACACAGAAACTTTCAGCCTCACCGCGTCCCACACGCCCGCGTAATTGGTGCAATTGTGATAATCCCATCCGCTCTGCATTTTCGATGATCATGAGACTAGCATTGGGCACATCGACACCCACTTCTACCACCGTGGTAGCAACCAGTAGATCGATATCGCCATTCTTAAAAGCTTGCATGATGGTGGTCTTATCATTCACATTTAAAGCACCATGCACCAAACCCAATTTTAAATGGGGTAAGTGTGCACTTAATTGTTGGTAGGTGGTATTCGCTGCCTCACATTGTAGCTTTTCAGAATCTTCAATCAAAGGGCAAATCCAATACGCTTGTCTTCCCGCCAAACATTGCTCATTGACACGTGCCACTATCTTATCGCGTTTGTCATTGGCCAGGACAATAGTCTGAATAGGTTTTCTACCAGGCGGAAGCTCATCAATGATGGAATGATCCAAATGTGCATACACACTCATCGCTAAAGTTCTAGGTATGGGCGTTGCTGTCATAATAAGTTGGTGCGGGTTATAATCTTGTTGCAAGCCTTTTTCACGCAAAGCCAAGCGCTGATCCACCCCAAAGCGATGTTGCTCATCGATCACCAACAAAGCCAAATTCTTGAATTTTACGGCTTCTTGGAATAAGGCATGCGTACCAACTGCAATATGCGCACTGCCATCCTGGATAGCGGCCAAAGTCTGGGTTCTCGCTTTTCCTTTCACCTTGCCTGATAGCCAGACGATGTTTAACCCCAATGGCTCGAACCATTTTGTCAGATTATAATAATGTTGTTCTGCCAAAATTTCAGTAGGCGCCATCATGGCACTTTGATAACCACTTGCTACGGCCTGTAATAAAGTTAAGCCCGCTACGACAGTTTTTCCGGCACCCACATCGCCTTGCAATAAGCGTAACATGGGTTCGCTACGTTGAATATCTGCTGTAATTTCTGTGAATACTTTTTGTTGCGCCTGCGTTAATTTAAACGGCAATTGGGCCAAAAATTGTGACTGTAGGGCTGTTGAGCCCTTTAGTACCGGCGCGGTCATCGCTTGTAAGGTGGCACGCAAACGCGTTAAACCCAAATGATGCGCTAATAATTCTTCTAGCGCCAAACGCTGCTGCATGGGGTGAACACCCGCTAATAACTGTTGTCTATCCGCATCGAGTGGAGGGCGATGCACATAATGTAAGGCCATACTTAAGCTAGGCAAAGAAAATTTATCTTGTACATGTAAAAGATGATCGCTTAACACCGCGCCTGCTGTGAGAAAAGCTAGAACCTGATCGGTTAAACGCCGCCATTGAAACTGGCTCACACCCTCCGTACTAGGATAAATAGGCGTTAAATGATCGTCTATCTCCAAAGGTTTTCCCGGTATTAAATGCAAATACTCAGGGTGAATGATTTCCAGACCTTGATAACCATAACGCACTTCCCCAAAACAACGCAAGGCTGTACCCACACAGAGCTGGCGTATCTGTTCGCTATTAAAATGGAAAAAACGTAAATGGATAGTGCCGCTATTGTCTTGCAATTCGCAGGTTAAACTACCTTTAGCACCACGACTAACCCGATGGCCGCTGATAGTCCCCTCAATCGCGACATAATCGCCTGCACGTACATCCCGCAAAGGTGTCAAATGGGTTCTATCCAAATAGCGGGAGGGTAAATGAAACAATATATCTTGTAGCGTATAAATACCGCGTTTAGCTAACAAGCTGGCTAATCGAGGACCCACGCCCCGTAAGGTTTGACAAGGGGCTTGATCTAATACCGTATTGTCACTACTCGCCACTTATATTGGATACCTTTTGTTATTCAACGGCACATCTTGAGCCTAAACAAACAGTTTATTTAGCCGCCTCACCCAAAAATAGCCATGTCGATACCACCGTATCGGGATTTAAAGAAATCGCATCAATGCCTTGTTCCATTAACCACAAAGCCAGATCAGGGTGATCAGAAGGTCCTTGCCCACAAATTCCAATGTATTTTCCCTGTTTTCTACAGGCATCGATAGCCAATTGCAATAAC
>CAMFJO010000170.1 GCA_945956945.1 uncultured Legionellales bacterium
GACCAATTCCTTTGAATAGCTATTTGTAAAGGAGTCAACTCCCGATATCCTTTTGCATTTATATCTGCGCCCGCAGCTATTAATATTTCCAGGCACGGCATATTCGCATGTTCCACAGCTAAATGAAGAAGAAATCTGTGGTTTACTTCTCGTGCATCCACCTCGGCACCGTTACCTATCAAAAATAATATGCCTTCGGACCAACTCTCTTGAATAGCTATTTGTAAAGGAGTCAAATTCCCCAGATATCCTTTTGCATTTATATCTGCGCCCGCAGCTATAAATATTTCTAGGCATGGCATACTCGCATGTTTTACCGCTAAATGGAGAAGAAATCTGTGGTTTATTTCTTGTGCATTCACAGCAATGCCTTTATCTATTAGAAATTTGATACAATCTCTGTGCCCCTCAGCAAGGGCCAGATATAGAAGCTCTTCTGCCCCTTCCCTAAGTGATGCCTGATGGCCTATTAAAACTGCCATGCAATCTGTACGGCCTTTGTAAGCGGCTATGTGTAAAGGCGTATGAAAAGATGTATCCTTTGCATTCACTAAGGAAGCGCCTTCTCCTTCTAAGATACCCTCTTTTATAAGGAGTTTTAATAATTCTGCTTGATTTTGTGAGGCCCCTACAGCAAGATGCAAGAAAGTGCGCTTATAGGCATTGCGCATTTCTTTGATACCGAGAACATCTTTCTGCTCCGCCAATAGTCGCTGAGCTGTTACTACATCACCTTTTTGTATTGCGTCTATTAACCGGTTTTGTGGTCTCATGTTACCCCATTGCTTGATTTTAATATTTAGAAATATAGCTAACGAAACTCCTGTTGTTTCAACCCTTCAATCTCATCCCGCACAGCAATGGCTTTTTCAAATTCTAGATTTTTAGCATATTCTAGCATTTCTTTTTCCAGAGCTTTGATCTTTTTACCCAAAGCCGCCGGGCTTAAGCGTTGAATTTGTACTGTACTTGACGCCGTGTTGGCCAAACGTACTGGCAAAGGGGCGTGCGCGCCTTCCATGATATCCTGAACATTTTTGGCAATCCCTTTAGGGGTTATACCATGTTCCTTATTATACTGTTCCTGTTTAGCACGCCGACGATCCATTTCCGCTAAAGCCCGTTCCATGGAACCGGTGATTTTATCGGCATATAAAATAGCACGGCCATTGATATGCCGCGCAGCACGACCCGTGGTTTGAATTAAAGAACGCTCTGAACGCAAAAAGCCCTCTTTGTCCGCATCCAAGACAGCGACTAATGCCACTTCCGGCAAATCCAAGCCTTCGCGCAATAAATTTATTCCTACCAAGACGTCAAAAACCCCCAAGCGTAAATCCCGAATGATTTCAACACGCTCTACTGTATCGACATCAGAATGTAAATAACGTACTTTAACGCCATGTTCATCTAAATACTCCGTCAAATCTTCAGCCATACGTTTGGTCAAGGTGGTAACCAATACGCGCTCTTTCAAAGCCACGCATTTCCTAATTTCAGATAAAAGATCGTCTACCTGATGGGCGACTTCCCGTATTTCCACGGTGGGATCCACTAGACCAGTGGGCCGCACCACTTGCTCAGCCAAACATTCGCCGTGCTCGCGTTCATAATCGCCAGGCGTTGCCGAAATATAAATCGTTTGCGGTGAACGCGCGACAAATTCTTCAAACTGCAAAGGCCTGTTGTCCAAGGCAGAAGGTAATCTAAAACCATAATTCACCAGATTTTCCTTGCGTGCTCTATCACCTCGATACATTCCTCCAATCTGGGGGATGGTCACATGCGATTCGTCTATAAATAACAAACCATCGGCAGGTAAATAATCGAATAAAGTGGGCGGCGGCTCGCCGGCTTGTCGCCCCGAAAGATGGCGTGAATAATTTTCCACGCCACTGCAATAACCTAATTCCTGCATCATTTCCAGATCGAATTTAACCCGTTCGGCCAAGCGTTGCGCTTCCACCAATTTGTTATTCTCATTAAAATACTGTAGACGTTCGCGCAATTCCTGTTTAATCGTCTGCATCGCATCCACTACTTTGTTGCGCGGTGTTACATAATGACTTCCGGGGAAAATGGTGACGCGAGGAATACGCTGGGTTATTTCTGCCGTTAAGGGATCAAAATGATAAATATTATCGATTTCATCGCCCAACCATTCTAGGCGCACCGCTTCCTTTTCCGAATCGGCTGGAAATATATCCACGACATCACCACGCACGCGATAAGTACCACGTTTAAAGTCAATATCATTACGGCTATACTGTAGCTCCGCCAAACGCCTTAAGATTTGGTGTTGATCGATGAGCTCACCGCGACTCACATGCAAAACCATACTGAAATAAGATTCTGGATCGCCCAAGCCATAAATTGCCGACACCGTCGCCACAATGATAACATCCCTTCGTTCCAGCAAAGCCTTGGTGGCCGATAGACGCATTTGCTCGATGTGTTCATTGATGGAGGAGTCTTTTTCTATGTAGGTATCTGTGGAAGGAACGTAGGCTTCTGGCTGATAATAATCATAATAGGAAACGAAATATTCCACGGCATTGTGCGGAAAAAAAGCGCGCATCTCACCGTACAATTGCGCAGCAAGTGTTTTATTCGGCGCCATAATTAAGGTCGGTCGTTGGCAATGTTCAATGACATTCGCCATGGTAAAGGTTTTGCCAGAACCGGTTACTCCCAGCAAGGTTAAACGCGCCAGCCCCGCATCGATGCCTTGGTTTAAACGGGCAATAGCGGTAGGTTGATCACCTTGTGGTTTAAAAGGGGACACTAATTGCAATGATCGTTTCATGAATGTTATTCTAGCCGAAATTTAACCAATAAGATATAGGATCGCCATATGACCATCACCACTGCCCATAGATTAAACAAATTACAACCCTCCCCTACTTTGGCCATGAATGCCAAGGCCCGTGCGCTGGAAGCCAAAGGCATAGAAGTCTTAAGCCTCAGCGTCGGTGAACCCGATTTTGCGACTCCCGATTACATCAAAGAAGCGGCGATTGCTGCCATTCACGATAATTTTACCAAATATACCGCCGTCGATGGCATTGCGCCCTTAAAAGCCGCTATTCAGGATAAATTTAAGCGCGATAATCAATTGACTTACAATACCAATGAAATCATTGTCACTTCTGGCGCCAAACAGGCCATTGCCAATGCGCTGTGTGCGCTATTAAACCCAGGTGATGAAGCCATTATTCCCGCGCCTTATTGGGTCTCTTACCCCGATATGGTATTGCTGGCTGAAGGTGTGCCTAAATTTATTTACACCGATCACCAGCAACAATTTAAAATCACTGCCGAGCAACTAGAAGCGACTATCACACCGCGCACACGGGTGTTCATGATCAATAGCCCCAATAATCCTACGGGCATGATCTACAGTGCTGAAGAATTAAAAGCGTTGGCGGAGGTCTTAAAACGCCATCCCAATATCATCATTTTATCGGACGATATTTATGAGCATTTAATCTGGAGTGATCACCGCTTTGCCAATTTACCGATGGTTTGTCCTGAATTAAAAGATCGTACTATCGTGGTGAATGGTGCTTCCAAAAGTTATGCCATGACAGGATGGCGTATTGGCTATGCTGCAGGACCCGTTGAAGTCATCAATCAAATGAAAAATTTGCAATCACAAACAACCTCTTGCCCCAATTCTATTGCTCAAATGGCGGCACTGGCTGCCATCAGTGGCCCGCAGGATAGCATCACCCTCA
>CAMFJO010000171.1 GCA_945956945.1 uncultured Legionellales bacterium
CGTTTGATCACCACGATTCCCGAGCGCGTTACACCCGAGTTCATTACCGCACTCACCCACACCCGCTTAAAAAGCATTATCGTGACACATTGCAACCACCCGCGTGAACTAGATGAGGATATCGCTGCTGCTTCTGCACAGTTAGTCAAACACGGTATTACCATGTTAAACCAAAGTGTATTCTTAGCGGGAGTCAATGACAGTGTGGCTATTTTAACCGCTTTAAGCGAAAGCTTATTTGCAAGCCACATCTTACCTTATTATTTACATTCTCTCGATCCTGTTGCCGGCAGCGCTCACTTTGACATGCCGCTCGCCAAACAACAGGCCATTTACGCAGCGATGCAAGAACAGTTACCCGGATTTTTAGTGCCTAAATGGGTAAAAGAAGTGCCAGGAGAAAAACATAAGGTTATGGTGCATTGAGTACTTTATATATTTTCACATAAGTGATTTTAGAAATACTGGAAACTGAACAAAAAGTCCAACCCTGTGGGCCGTCATTGCGAGGCGCGTAGCGCCGTGGCAAAAAATGCTCGCGAAAAGCGCGCAGCGCGGCGAGCGGTTTTGACGCACGCAGTGCGCCCGAAGGGCGAAGCGCGAACGAAGTGAGGGCTGAGTCAATCCATAAAGATCTACTTGGATTGCCACGGCGCTACGCGCCTCGCAATGACGGCCCACAGGGATAAAATATTTCATAGCACTTAATATAGCTCTATATTTTTACTGAACTATTACAAAATAACTTTAAACCACTTGTCCCGCAGCCCAACCTGAAGACCACGCCCACTGAAAATTATAGCCGCCCAGCCAACCCGCGACATCCAATACTTCACCGATGAAATACAAGCCTTTAACCGCCAGTGCTTCCATCGTCTTAGAAGAAATCGCATCGCAATCTACGCCACCGAGTGTTACTTCTGCCGTTCTGTAGCCTTCAGTACCATTGGGTCTAATGATCCAGGCATTGAGGGTTTTGGCTATCCCTTCAAATTCGCGGTAAGAGAGAGAAGCCAAATTTTTCTCGGCTATTCTAGGCTCCAGGAAAACCTCGATGAATCGCTTGGAGAGATAGTCTGCCAGAATCGTTTTTAATTGTCTTTGGGGATATTGTTGCTGGGCAGATTTCAAATGCGACAATAAATCGACCGTCGGTAATAAATTTATCGTGATAGCTTCACCCGGTGTCCAATAAGAAGAGATTTGCAAAATGGCGGGACCGCTTAAACCTCGGTGCGTAAACAAACTATTCTCCCGAAAAGAAATTGTTTCAGTGCTAACCACACTGTCAACAGAAATGCCCGATAGGATCGAGAATTTTTCTTTATCTTCAGGATGCAAAGTCAAGGCAACTAAACCAGCACGCGTCGGCCATACCTTTATACCAAATTGCTCTGCAATTTTATAGCCAAAAGAGCTTGCCCCCATCGTCGGAATAGACAAACCACCACTGGCAATCACCAAAGATTGGCAATGGATCTCTCCTAGCGTTGTATGCAGTTTAAAGTGGTGATCGCTTTTGTGCTCTATCGTTTCAATGTGGGTATTTAACTGTATTTCTACACCGATTTTAGCGCATTCCTTCAATAGCATTTCTACAATTTCTTTCGAAGCACCATCACAAAACAATTGTCCCAATGTTTTTTCGTGGAAAGGGATGTGGTGTTGCTGTACCAAATCAATAAAGTCCCACTGGGTATAGCGGCTTAAAGCGGATTTACAAAAATGTGGGTTATGCGAAATAAAATTATCGGCCGTCACATGATAATTGGTAAAATTACAGCGGCCGCCACCTGACATTAAAATCTTTTTGCCGGCTTTATTGGCGTGATCCAACACCAACACTTTGCGATGCCGTTTGCCTGCTTCTATAGCACACATCAAACCCGCAGCGCCAGCGCCTATAATAACTACTTCAGCCGTATTATTTTTCATCGATAATAAAGAATAAAAAAAGGCGCTTTAAAGCGCCTTTTTGGGTTGTTTCATTTTACTGGCCAATACACTTACTGATACTACCTGCAGTATCACAAGCGATACCCGAAGTACCGGCTGTAACCCCACCGCCGGTAAACAAGGTTGCACCACCCATTTGAACCAAGGATGGCATAAATATGAGTCCTATACCAAAAGCCAGCATGGCGATACCCGTGGTTACAGGAACCTGTTGCGGATTATCTTTATGCTGTTTCAGCTTAAAGACAGAGGCCACAGAAAAAGCAAAACCGGCAAGATAAGAAATGGCTGTAATCATCAACCCCAAAGCGTTGAAACTAGAAGTCACATTCGTCGCCACATCGCCTAAAGAGCCTGAGGCAGGCGTACCCGAAGCCGCGTAGCCCACACTAAAAAACCCTGCCGCTACACCCATATAAACTATCGCTTTTACGATACACCGTCTATTTAAATTCATTTCAAACCTCTCCAAAGCATCTAAATTAAGATATTCCTAACTCGTTAAACCTAGCGTAGAATACAATATATTCTTCGTCGCCACAATATTCAGGGACAGTACTCCACCTACTAAATGGACAATACCTTTAGCAAAAGTATTTTGCTGGGCTTGCCCGCTTGAGGACTTATGCAGGTGCAATAGTCCGCGGACAATCGCTACAAAACCCACAAATTGCACAAATACAATAATGGTTTTTAAAGCGAGATCCCAGGAACTGTTTGGTAAACTGGGTGCATAAGGTAATAGGGAATCCGCACCAAAAACCGTTGTTAATAAGCCTTTTATGGTAGAAGGTACAAATACCAACATAGCACCAATTGCCATCTGCATGATGGGTTCCTGAAGATTACGCTGCGATACCATGGAAATACCTTCACCATACTTCCTAAATCCCCATAAGCCCTTTAGCATTAAGCCAAGCCCAAACAAATAAGCCAGCCCCCCCGTCATGGTAAAGAGGGCAGGGAAACTTTTATCCAAAGATATTAACATACTCGCAATATCTGGCAGATTGGTAGGCAATTTTAAACCCAAGCCATTATCGGTCGAAGGGGTGCCCGTGCCCGGATCCTCTGCAAGTGCCATCATGGGCATAGATAGCAATAGCCCCCATAGAAAGAGCTGACCCTTTTTTAGCATTCCCACTATTTTACTTTTCAACATAGTATTCCACCTAAATTTCATAAAATGTATTGTACATTAAATACACATAAATAACCTTAAGTGTCCCTTAATACCCTTAATTTTTACGCCTATAGCTGTACACTTTTACCAGCTATGAAATTGATTGTACCCTAAGCACCTTTCTTTTTCTTAACAATAACTTAAGTCGCACTTTTTTTAGGGTTCAATAGGAGCTTAGGGTACACGCAACCCGCATCCCAATCTGTGCTTTACCGTACTTCCAGATGGGTGAATAGTTACATATTTTCTATATATCGTGCTACCGCCGCTAAGTCCTCAAAAATAAAGCATTTTTCCGCTATTTCATTGGCTACGGTATGGACACCATTACCGGTTTTTACCAGAATGGGTCGACAAGAAGCGGTTTGTGCTGCCAAAATATCTTTGAGCGAATCCCCTACAAACCAAACGCGCTCATTTAAAGGTAGACCCAAAGCAGCACTAATTTGTAATAATAGTCCGATTTTAGGCTTCCTACAAGCACAATCTTCTCCGGGATGGTGCAAACAATAGGCTATAAAATCCAGATGGCCTCCTTCGGCCGCTAAAGAAGCTTGCATTCGCTGTGTAATGT
>CAMFJO010000172.1 GCA_945956945.1 uncultured Legionellales bacterium
GCTTCAGCCAATACCGCGCCGTAATGATTGGCCCCGGCTGCTAGCATCATAAACTTGGCATCATAACGTTCTGCCAACCACAGCAATGCTTGTTGGATAAGGCTTGCCTGCGGATCGTTCACCGCTAAAGCCCCCATCACGATTAATTTATTTCCGCCCTGTGCAAAAGCATCCTTGATCGCTAACATGTGTTGATGAATATAGGCCCTATAATCAGCACTGCCACAATAGTCGGGATCGTTCGTTGCAAGCGTTGCTAATAATGGCCAATTCTTTGCTTCATCTTGGCTAAGTTCGCTTTGAATCCACAGAGCCAAAGCCAACACAAAGGCTTGAGATTGAACGACACATTGGGCAGTTTGAACAAAATTAAAGGTAAAATCCACTGGGTTTAGGCTCATAATACGCGCGCCCTGTAGACTCGCCTTGCGCACACGCAAGCCTAACAAAGGAATTTCACGCTGAATATCACAACCTACCAAGAAAATAGCGTCCATCGCTTCTACCTCAGCGATCTTGGCTTTTTTATCTGCCGGCAGTAAAGCAGAGGGAATAAGCGCCGCATCCACTTGTTGCAACCGATGTTCTATGAGTGAGCTTCCCAAGCCGCGTATATATTTTTGCGCGAGATAAAGTTCTTCACAGCTTAAATTGGGCGAAACAATAGCCGCAATGGCATCACTACCTTGTTTTTGCCGCACTGCTTCCAACCGTTCATTGGCGACTCTCAAAGCCATATCCCAAGTGCATTCTTGCCATTGATTATGTGCTTTGATCATGGGTTTTAACAATCTGTCACCACTTCTTAAACCCGTATAACTAAAGCGATCTCTATCGCTCGCCCAGGTTTCGTTAATGGCTTCGCATTCTTTGGGAACAACCCGCATCACCTCATCTCGGCGCGTGTGAATATAAATATTCGCTCCGAGTGGATCGTGTGGCGCAATGCTCGTATGTTGCGTTAATTCCCAGGGACGTGCTTTAAACCTAAAGGGCTTAGAAGTAAGTGCCCCTACCGGACACAAATCGATAATATTACCTGATACTTCCGAAATTAAATGTTCTTCCACATAAGTGCCTACTTCACTCGCTTCACCGCGATAGGTCATACCGAGTTCAGCAATACCCGCCACTTCTTCACCAAAACGTATACAACGGGTGCATAGAATGCATCGGGTCATATCGGTCGCAATCAGCGAACCTAAATTTTTATCTTTAACCACGCGTTTGCCTTCACTGAAACGCGATACATCTTTTCCATAACCCATAGCAATGTCTTGCAATTCGCACTCACCACCCTGATCGCAAATAGGGCAATCTAGAGGGTGGTTGATCAACAAAAATTCCATTACGGCTTTTTGCGCTGCAATGGCTTCAGCCGTCTGCGTATTCACCACCATGCCATCGGTAATAGGCGTAGCACAAGCAGGCAAAGGTTTTCTAGATTTCTCCACCGCTACCAAACACATGCGGCAGTTGGCCGCTATCGATAATTTTTTATGGTAACAAAAACGCGGGATCTTAATACCCACTTTATCGGCGGCTTCAATGATCATGCTGCCAGGTTCGGCCTGTATTTTTTGTCCATCTATTTCAATTTCAATCATGGCAGCGATGTGCTCCTCTCTTGAACAGTCAACTCACCAGAAGCACAGAGATTGCAAGTTCCATGCTCTATATGGTATTCAAATTCCGATCTAAAAAGCTTTATAAAACTACGCACCGGCATCGCCGCTGCATCCCCTAAAGCACAAATAGTGCGACCCATAATATTTTCGGCCACATTGTCTAATAAGGTTAAATGTTCTTTACGCCCTTGACCGTGCAGAATTTTATGCAATATTCTGGACATCCAGCCTGTGCCCTCTCGACAAGGCGTACATTGGCCACAAGATTCTTCAAAATAAAAATGCGCTATACGCGCCAGCACTTTAACCATGCAAGTGGTTTCGTCCATGACGATAACCGCGCCTGAACCCAACATAGAGCCCGCTTGAGCCAGACTATCAAAATCCATATTGAGCTGCATCATCGTTTCAGCATTCAATAAAGGCGCAGAAGATCCACCAGGAATAACCGCTTTTAATTGATGGCCATTTTTAACACCGCCCGCCATCGCCAACAGATCCTTAAAAGGCAGTCCCAAGGGTACTTCATAATTACCAGGCTTATTCACATGTCCCGAGACACAAAATATTTTAGTGCCGCCGTTTTTAGGAATACCCTTTTCTAAAAACCACTCCGCGCCTTTTTCTAAAATAACGGGCACAGAAGCAAAAGTTTCGGTATTGTTAATCGTTGTAGGACAACCATACAAACCATAATTGGCTGGAAACGGTGGCTTGAAACGTGGGTTGCCGCGTTTACCTTCGAGAGATTCCAATAAAGCCGTTTCTTCTCCACAAATATAAGCGCCGGCACCGATATGATGGTATAAATCAAAATCCACACCCGAATTTAAAATATTCTTGCCCAATAAGCCCGCTGCATAAGCTTCCTTAAGGGCTTCATGAAACCGTTTAATCGGCTCATCAAATTCACCGCGGATGTAATTGTAACCCACAGTGGCACCCATTACATAGCCCGCAATGGCCATGCCCTCGATCAACTGATGCGGATTAAAACGCAAGATATCGCGATCTTTGCAAGTGCCAGGTTCACCCTCATCAGAATTACACACCACATATTTTTGTCCCGGAGAATTACGCGAAATAAAACTCCATTTAAGACCTGTAGGAAACCCCGCACCACCACGCCCCCTTAAAAAAGAAGCCTTGATTTGTTCTACGATAACAGTCGGATCGCTTTTATTGTGTAAAATATCGCGCCAAACTTTATAACCGCCCAGACTTTCATAATTTTTTAAAGTCCAAGATTCTGGTAAATGATTGGCTCTAAAGCAAACTTGATCGGTCACTATCATCGTCTTTACTCCAATCCTTCTAATAAAGCATCAATTTTTTCAGGCGTTAAATGTTCGTGAAATTCCTCTCTCAACTGCAATACGGGCGCATTCACACAGGCACCTAAACACTCGACCTCTTTTAAAGTGATTTTATTATCTGCTGTGGTTTCACCCAAATTGATTCCCAAACGTTTTTTAAGATGAGAGACGATTTCATCGCTGCCACTCAATAAACAAGAAACATTCGTACAAACACACAATTTGTGTCGGCCCACAGGCGCTAACTCAAACATACTATAAAAAGTGGCGACTTCAAAGACCTGAATTTGCGGCAATTCCAGATATTCCGCAACCGCTTTCATCGCCGCTTCGGATAACCAGCCCCCATTGGCCTTTTGGGCAATGTGAAGCGCTGGGATCACCGCCGAGCGTTTATGCTCCGCTGGATATTGCGCTACCCAAATATCGATGGCCGCTTTATCTTCATTGCTCAATTCAAAAGTTTCACAGGTCTTTTTATCAATCATTGACCTTCTCCATTTAATACTCTACAAAAGACTGTAGTAATCTCCAGTCCCTGTAGGCCGTCATTGCGAGGCGCGAAGCGCCGCGGCAATCCATAAAGATCTTCCTGGATTGCTTCGTCACTACGTTCCTCGCAATGACGGCCTACAGGAGCAAAATAATATTGCGATATCATCCTGCATAGCTTTAATTTCGCATTTTCAAATACACACCGTATGCTTATACCAATCAACGATCGATCTCCCCAAATACTATATCCTGGCTAGACAATATAGATAC